>SHMU01000135.1 GCA_008080765.1 Promethearchaeota archaeon
TCTTTTTCTCCGATGATCTGTATCTGTGCCGTCTTACAAAACTTCATTAGAACTCAACCTTATAATGATAATGATAATGATAACGCAAGTATTTAAATCTTGTCACCTAATACTATCTAACGGCACTTCCTCCCCGCCCTAAAGGTCGGGGCTTCCGTGCCGATCCTATGTGAAAACCCACTATGAACTTAAATTCATTGGTAATTGTCTATTAATTCTTTATAAGATAGTTTTTTAATTTAGTTGTATCACTGACTACAACAAACAACACTCGAAAAAGAATTCTTTTATTTGGTATTGTTTTGAATTATATAAACTAGTTTATAAAAATGAACGATAACAACATTATTGAGACCTTCTTACATCCTAAATCGGTTGCGGTTATTGGAGCTTCTAAAAATCCCATGAAAGGAGGTCATAGAATCCTTAAGAACCTCGTGATTAATAATTTTGAGGGGAAAATCTACGCCATTAATCCTAATTCCAGCGGTGAGGTATTTGGACTCCCCTTTAGAAAGAGTATTAGTGATATTGAAGAAGAGATTGATATTGCAATATTTTATGTACCAAATCGTTTAATACCGAAGATTCTAGAAGATTGTATACGTACGAATGTAAAGGGCGCTATAATTGAGGCTTCTGGTTTTGAGGAAATTGGGGATGAAGGTATGAAACTTAAAAATCAAATCGTAAAAATTACGGATAATTTCTCAAAGATCCGAATTGTAGGTCCTAATTGTATGGGCTTGACTACCATAAACCATTCAAGTGATGCTGACAACAAAGGAGGCTTTTTCTCCTCTTTTCTTGTATTCGAGGAATATAAAAGAGGAAATATCGCTATCATATCACAATCAGGGATGCTTAATGGAGGATATCTTACTCATTTAATTCAGAAATATCCCGGATTAGGAATTAGATATTCTTGCTCAATAGGCAATAAAATGGATATTAGCGAACTGGAGTATTTGGAATATTTTCTTAAAGATGAAACTGTTAATGTGATAACAATTTATCTGGAATCTTTTAAAAATCCAAGAAAATTTATTGAATTATGCAGACGAGCTAAAAATCATCCGAAAAAAACGATAATTTTTGTAAAAGGAGGTTTGACGGAGCAAGGTCAACAAGCAACAGTCAGCCATACTGCAGCCATATCGGAAAGCGAGATTTTAACAGAAGCCCTCATAAAACAAGCAAGCATAATTAGAGCAAATAGTTTTTTTGAATTATTTGAATATGCCAGAACATTCTCGATGATATATGATTCTAATAAAAGACTACCCGAAAAAGGAAGCTTAGGTATTATTGTAGGCTCCGGAGGTGCAGGAACTATCTTGGCTGACTTAACTAAGAAATATGGCTTTGTTCTTCCTCGTTTAAGCGATAATTCTTATAATATTTTAGAAGAAATCTTTCCCGAATGGATGCCCCCCAATCGTTTTGCCTTGGTTGATATATGGCCTGCCATGGAAAAAGCAATGACCACAAAAAGTAACCCCAATGATGTAATGAAGTCTGCCTTCAAAGCAATCTTAGAGGAGCCTAAAATTGAAGGATTGATAGACTTCATGTTCTGTTCAAGGCAATTTCGACCTATGAGTAATGTAAACGTTTTATTAAACGTCATTGAACAGTATAGTAAACCTGTTTTCTTTTTCTTGATCGGTGAGAAAAAAGAAGTGGAGTATGTAGGAAGAAAACTAAGTGAATATAACATCCCTAGCTTCTCAAATCTGGAAAGCATTGCAAAGAATTTTCGAGTTTTATTGGATGAATCAAGATCTCTACATAAGTTTAATTCTATGTAAATAGAAAACTAATATTTAATAAATATAAATACTTAATGTTTTTAATGATTCTCTATCTCATACTTAATCTAAATAAGTAAAAGTGATGTATTACTGGGAAAAAATTTTTCTGATGGTAAACCAAATTTTGAAAAATTATTGAAGGGAATCGGAGAAACTTTTTATAGAATGAGTGTACCCTCAGGAATATATGAATATATTAGTCCCGATGTTAAACATGTGTTTGGATTCGAGAATAAAGATTTTTTGGACAATAAATTATTTATTAAAACGATTATCCATCCAGAATTTCGGAATTATTTCGAAGAAAAATGGAATCAATTGCTTAAGGGGAGAGCACCCAAAACTTATGAATACAAAATAATTGATCCTGAAGGAAAGGAAAGATGGATATTACAATCCAATTCTATTATATTCTATAAAGAAAAACTTATTGCAATTGAAGGGATTTGTCGTAATATCACTGAATATAAGAGTCTGGAACAAAATCTTAAAGAAAAAATTATCCAATTACAAGAGAGTAATATAAAGTATCTTGAACGAGAAAAAGAAGTTGAAAAATTATATAATGAATGGATTAAGTATAAAACACTCGTAGAGGGCTTAAATGAAGCCATATTTAGAATGAGTCTCCCAGAAGGGAAATATGAATATGTCAGTCCCGTCTTTAATGAAGTTACAGGGTATGATTCGAAAGAGATAGTGAAAGAACCCTTACATATAAAAAAATCAATCCATCCCGATTTTATCAATTATTTTAAGGATAATTTTGCCAAATTATTGAACGGAATTGTACCTAAAACATTTGAGTATAAAATAATTGATCCAGAGGGAAAAGAACGATGGATCCTTCAATCTAACAAAGGAGTATATGATGATAAAGGTAATTTAGTTAGAATAGAGGGGTTATGTAGAAATATTACTAAACAAAAAAATATTGAAGAAAAACTTAAAATTTCTGAGGAAAAATATCGGAAAGCATATATTCGAGCGAATTTCTACAAAGATCTTTTTTCTCATGATATAAAAAATATTTTACACTCAATTCTTTCTGCAGTTGACCTTCTTAAGGTAAGCAAAAACTATTCTGATAATAATAAATTAGAAGATCCCTTGAATATAATAGTAAATGAAATTCAAAAAGCATCAAACTTAATTGCAAATCTCAATAAAATTTATGAACTTGAAGAGCAGGAAATTAGATTTTCAAAAGTTGAAATTATGCATGTTTTACATGATTCTATAAAAAATGTGAAAATGAATTATCCGAAAAGGAGAATAAATATTCACGTTAATTCATATAGTAAAAATGTGTATGTTGCTGCAAATAGCATAATTAATGATCTTTTTGAGAATATCTTAACAAACGCAGTTCAACATAATAGAAATTCTATTATAGAAATTGCTATAAATATATTTGAATTACATAAGGAAAAAACAGATTATATCAAAATGGAATTCATTGATAATGGTATTGGAATTGAAGATAAAAGAAAAAATGAAATATTTAATCGTGCATTTCAAGAGGAGGTTAATTTACGTGGAATTGGTTTAGGTTTATCTCTTGTAAGTAAAATAATTAAAATTTATAACGGAGAAATCTGGGTTGAAAACAAGATTAAAGAGGATTATCGTAAAGGATGTTGTTTTGTGTTATTACTTCCTAAGATAATAATTGGTTAATTGTATTTGCTTTATACTTTTCAGCATTGCTTATTTCTAACCCAATAATTAATATTTTAATGAATGAATAATTATTCAATATCAGCAACATAATTGATTTCATACTAAGAAATGAACAGAAAAGATTCATTTAAGATTATAATTATTTTTGATAATAAATGTGTAAATGAGGGATATTTAAGTGGATTCGGATTTTCTGCCTTAATATATAACAAATTATCCAATACTTATTTATTATTCGATACTGGGGGTGATGGTGGGGTTCTCCTTCATAATATTCGAAACGCAGGGGTTGATCCGACCCAAATTGCAAAAGTTATTGTTTCTCATAATCATTATGATCATGCGGGGGGATTAGCTAGTGTGTACACCCAAAATCCCCATATCAAACTTTATATCCCTCATGCAATTAAGAAATATAAGCGAAATTATCCCGAAGCTGAAGTGGTCATGCATACCGAATTGGAAGAGATTGACGAGGCTGTATTTGTTTCTGGACAATTTGGAACCTCAATTAAGGAACAAGCTCTCTTTTGTAAAACTACGAGAGATACGTTTGTACTCCTTGTAGGCTGCACTCATCCTGGGTTAGAACAATTTATTATGAAAGCTCGACAGATGGGAAAAATAGAAGCGGTAATCGGCGGATTTCACGGGTTTCGAAAGCTTTCTTATTTAAAAGGAATTGATTTCATTGGTGCATGTCATTGTACCTCGTATATGCATCAGATCCATTCCAAATTTCCAGAGCAGTTTAAAAAGGTTTGCGTGGGTGATTATTTTCTATTTTAAATTTTTTCGTATTTCACCATTAGGTAGCATATTATCCGGATGAGACTTGCACTTCTCCTCCATTTGATATCTTACACAATTCTTATTGCCAACCAAACAATATTTTTCCACCCATTTTTTATCTAACTTTCCCTCCTCTACAAATCTTTTTATTGGGCAACAGTGATACCATTTGCATATCTTTACCATTTATAGCTACCTCGATATATTGCTTAAACCGTCGTTATTACATGAATTGTAAGAATCAATTCCTTATTAAAGTGAAGGATTGTCAGTTAAAAATAAATAGTTGAAATTGTTTGGTAATTACAAGCGATATTTAATATAAATTTTCGTTTCAAAAAGATTTAATTCACGAATATGAGAGACTTATATGAAGTGGGACTCGTTTTCAGAGGCTTTGTGCTTTCCAAACATAAATTTAAAAAGATTCCTGTTCCAAATCACAAGGATTCTGATAGCGATTTAAGAGGGGCGTTCATTTCAGCAATTAATACTTTTGCTCATCAAGCCTTTATGACAACTTCTATTGAATATCTTGAGATGGATCATTTTCTCTTTATCTTTAAAATTGAATCCATTAAAGGTAAATTCAGCGCTCAAAAAGAACCAATCATTTTATATGGACTGACTGAAGAACAGCGAAATCCAGATCGTTATGTTCGTAAATTTTTTGAAATTGCAGAACCAATTTTGCATAATTTCATTCAGAAATATTCGGGCTCAGACTTTACCGAGCTAAATAGATTCAAATCCTATGAAGAACAAATAGAAAAGTTTTTTGATTAATTTATCTCAAAATCCTCTTAAAGGAAATGCTAAAAGAGCTTGCATCTGTTATTACCTTGCTATTTATCATTACATTTGAGATAAAATGAATCTAGTGGTATTTTAGCTCCAATTTAACTAGACAAAACTTAAAATAAAATCATAAATACCCTAATAATTAATCCTATCAAACAAAATCGAATTTCATATGAAAGCAAAAATATTAATTGAGGTAATACTTGTTTACCTTCTCACTCAAATCCTAAATTGGTTCTTGAGACCGATTTGGTTTTTTAAATGGGAAAGCGAAGTTCTTGGATTTAGTTTCACTGGGGGCTTAATCAATATATCTATTTCTCTTTTGCTGATCTATTTAACCAAAAAGGAATTTAAATCCTACGGCATTAAAAAAGAAAATTGGGAAACAAGTTTGGATGTTGGGTTATTTAGTTGGATCTTTGTAGTGTTTCCTGTAATCTTTTTAATATTTCTAGGATTGGATTATATGAAATTATTAGACTCCCTAATTTTAGGCGGTGCGATAGTGGGCTCCTTACTGTTATTTTTAGTGATTCTTAGAAAACAAGAAAACCAAGAGCGCCAAGAATTGGATTCAGAAACAGATTCCGACGAAAAAATGGGCTCTAGAACAAAAACAAATTTAATCCTTCTGGCAATTCTTTTAAGCTTTCCAATCATCCTGGCAATTGTGCTAACAATGAATCCTGCAATCATTGGAAGATCTATTTCTATTATTACTTTTCAAGTGGTTTTTTCTGGATTCGGAGAAGAATTGCGTTATCGAGGGTATTTTCAATCCCGAATAAACCAAGGATTAGGAACCCCCTATAATTTTTTAGGAGTATCCTTTGGATCGGGGATCATAATTGCCGCAGCATTTTTCGGGATATCTCATATCTTTAATTCTTTTAGTCCTTTTGAGGGGATCTTCACTTTAGAGTGGGGATGGGGAATATACACCTTTTTTACGGGTTTTTTCTTTGGCTTCATAATGGAAAAGACTAGAAATCTTATCGGTCCGGGAATATCTCATAGCTCTGATGCATTCGGACAAGCGTTATTTCTTTTATTTGGTTAGAAAATTTAAACTATTATTTTTTTTTTAATTTTTAGTTTTCATTCATTAAAAGGGATATAAGTTGACTGATCCCGATCTTCGTGAAAGCTGAGTTTCACGAACTGAAGCATATACCCATATATCACACAGATAATATAAAACTAGAAATCTAAATTGAGTCACTCATGGTTATTGTGGACAAATCAATTCGAATCCATAAAGATATCCTCTTTCTGTACCGATATATATTCCATATTCAGTATAATTGATGTGTCTAATTTCCTCGCCTAAATTGAAAGTACATTCCAATTCTCCCTTTACTAAATCGATGATTCCAATCATCTTTTCTTTAATTGCAAGTGCGAGATACTTTTTATTCGGAGATATATTATGATATGTTAAATCTTCAGTATCCATTTCAATTACTTTTTCTAACTCTAAATTCTCCAAATTCCAAACTTTTATTGTTGTCTCTTGATTTCCTACAGTTAAGAGTTTTTTCTCATTGAGTAGAAACATTCTAGAAAGATATTTATCTGCAATTTTGAGAGTCTTAATGAGACTCCCACTATATCTATCCCATATACAGAGAGAACCTTCAGAAAATCCCGCGATTACTTTTGTCTCATCGTAATTAAATAATGCACAAGTGGGGTAATATTTCTTATTATCATTAGAATTATTTGTGCTAATCTCTTGATCATCTTGAATTAAATTTTCGGGTATCCAATATTTTTTAGCAATTTGACTCTTTTTAACATCCCACAAAATTACAGGACTTTTGTTTGGTTCATTATCTTCTTCACCACGCTCATTATCCATATCTAAAATATTTGTGGGGTAGGTCTTCGTGAGAATAAAGGTGTTATCCTTTGATATTATCATGCTCCCAGAAAATCCAAATCCTACCTTGAACGTCTGAACAGATCCATTCTCAATATCCCATAAAGTTGGACTATAGCTCATTGTTGAACAGAAAATTTTCGTACCTTGCTCTAATATAATTCCATTTTCGGGATGATATAACTCATTTTCATAGATAATTGTTTTTATTAATTCTCCACTTTCAATATTCCAGATTTTAATCTCTCCACTACTTGAGGTAATTACTTCTCTTCTTTCATTTCGAAATCCTAAAATCACAACCCCAAAATCATTATGACCTCTTAGATAATGGATGGGTTTTAATTTTCTGGCATTCCATACTATCGCAGTTTTATCATATCCTCCTGTAACGGCAAACTTCATCTCATCAGATACTTTAATCGAAGCGGCATAGCTCAAATGCCCTATAATTCTCTCTGAATGTATTAATTTATCTAAATCCCAGATTCTCACTTTTCCTTTTTTGTCTCCAGTTATGAGATGTTTTTCATTGGGAGTAATGTCACCACTATAGATATCCGCACCCTCATGTCCTAAAAGAGAAGTAATTTCTTTTTTTTCTTTCAAATCCCAAATTTTAATACTTTGTGCCCCTGAAACGATAAATTGTTCATTCCCAAATACTCTTAAAAGATGCATTTTCCAATTATGACCTATAAAGCGTGCTTCTTCTGAAAAGTCGAGATCATTCCACACGATAATATCATTTGCACCCGTAATAATACGATTAGTATGCAACCATTCGGCCATAACGGGATATTCTCTATGCCCAACACCAGATTCATTTTTATGATCCAAAATAAGTCCCATTACATAATGGACATCTCCCCCTCCATCGACTAATTTTTGTAATATTTTTCCTTCTCGTAAATCCCATACGATCATAGTATTATTTATTGACCCTGTAATCGCCCTCGATCCATCTGGAGAGGCCGCAAGCAGATAAACCCATGCATTATGCCCTTCTAATTGCTGCAAGCACTCCCCAGAGTTTAAATCCCACACCCGTACCGTTTGATCTCTTGAACCAGTAATTACAAGTCCTGATGACGTTATAGCACCTCTACTTACATAATCATTATGCCCCTTTAAGACATGGATAACTCTCCAAGAATATGTATCCCATATGAGTGCGTGATTATCATCACCAGAGGATACTAAATATTTTCTGTCTCTGGAAAGTGCTAAATGGTTAATGGCATATCCCTCATGTTCCACAAAATTTTGAACGGGCTGCATACTCTCAATATCCCATAGAATCATATGTCCATCTTCTGAAGAGGTTATGAATTGTGTATTTGATAAACAAACTAATCCTTGAATGAAATTGGAATGAGCATCAATTTGACCTATCAAAGCTTCTTCTTCTGGGGGAAAGGGTGTGAATGTTTTTAACCACGCTGAATTACTCTCGTTTGCTAATTGTAGTACAAATTGTCTGAGCACTTCATGAGCACTCTCATTAATACGAGCATAGAGCTGACTCGGTAGTTCTTCTGGATGATTTTCTATATATTCATGAAGTGACTCTATATAGGAAAATAAAATCGAACTCATTGCATTATTCTCTTGCTTTAATTCATTTTTTAATCCCAAAATTCCTTCGCTCAACCAAGAGTTCTTAAGCTTTTCAAAATCTAGATCCATTTTATTGTTAATCTCTAAACTTTTCTTATTTAATGCTTATGAAAGAAGAACTTTATAATAATTTTATATGATTGCAGATTAATTAAAATCAGTATTTTATCTGATCAGAATATTATCTCTACGGATAAATAGAATAATGAATATCTAATTTCTGCTTAAGATAATTACTGAAATTAAACTTTTTTTGATATAGTTCAAAAATTTTGATATCAATTTCCTTTTGATGATTAGTATAATCATATGCAAAATCCTTCTTTAGCTCTTCAATAATCTTTTTTACCCTCTTTTCTATTTCTGTTTTTGTTGTATCATCGGGTAATATGAATGGAAGCGCATGGATGCCCGTTAATTGTATACTATTGGTGTTATTGATTAATCCATTCATCAGATAATTATATAAGGAGCTATTTAAAACCCCTAACATATATTCAATTGAAAGAGTATTTCTTTTTATCAAAAAGCCAATCGCTTTATTGGAGTCCCAATAACACCCCTTGGGCATGTATCGTGCTGCCAATCTTGAGCTTACACCGCTAATTACTAAACCTTCTTTCTCGAAGGGAGCATTGGAAGGGATATCATAAATTTTTATTGATTCTTCTCTCCAATCTAAAGCTTCCATAATGGGTCTGTAATATTGTTCTGCCCCTCCTCTCTTCAAATAGGGTTTCCATTTTCCCGATTTGAACTGTTTCATGTTAATAATTTTGTAATGCTTCTTAGTATCATCAATTTTTTTATTTCTTTTATCAAAAACCTTTGCTATTTCCGTTCCTTCAATTGCCGCGATGAATTTGCGATTATTATGGGTATGCATTCCAATATATCCTTTAATATATTGTTCTAATTTGGGGGCCTTTTCAAATAAATCTATAACAGCCTCCTCTACATCTGTAAAAAAAAATGGAAGAGAATGATATTTTTTTTGAACTATTTTATTGACTTTATTAGGATTCCAATACTCATTCTCATTATTAACTTCTGGGATAATTCTCATAATATTATTCAATCTTTCCGAGGCATTTTTTTCCCCAAAGCTTTTTTCTAATATAATAATGACCGTATTAGTACTAACATTTTGATTATTAAATAAGTTTTGAGGTGTTAATAAGATTTCTTTTATTTTACACGTATTTAATATGAAAGAGCGTAATTTTTGATGCGTTTTTAAGGTGAGAAATGAATCACTGATGATAAACCCTAATCGCCCTTTATTCTTTAATCTCCAAATACTGCTCACAATGAACATTGAATAGGTTTCATGAGCATTTATCTTTCCATATATTTGTTTTAATTTTTGCCGATTTGCTCGTACATACGAACTTGCCTTATTCAAGTATGGGGGATTTCCCAAGATTACATCGAATTTATTAGAAAATAATGGACTAAAGGATAATAAATAATCTTTTACTTCGAAATGAATACCCAATCTTTTATATTCTTTCTTATACTGTGGATTGAGATCATAACCTACAATATTTTTCCTATCTACTCCGACTTCCAATAAACTCTTGATGAATATACCTGGTCCCACGCAAGGATCCAATATTCGCTCATTTTCATTGTAAGGACCTAACTTTGAAACAATATATTGAGCTGTTTTTGGGGGTGTGATAACTAAACCAAAATCTTTAGGAGTATCTAACTTCTTTTTTTCTCGGTTAAATTCTACCATCTTTTTATTAATATATGTTTAGTAATTCAAAATTTAAATTTGATTATGAAAAATGAATCTATTTGAAAAATCACCTCTCTCTCAATTTTAAATATTTTAGTATCTTTAATGAAAATTAAAACTTAATAAAAATTGAAAATGGAGTATGCGTTATGTATTCTGAATTTAAAGTAAAAGATTTACCGAAACAGCTCACCTTAGCAGTGAGGACCATAACTTCAGTTGGAGAACTTCCAGAAGTCATTGGAAAGGTGTATGGTGACATTATAACCTATTTAGCAGAATTAGGTGAAGATCCCGCTGGTATGCCGTTTGTAATCTATTATAATTTAGATATGGCTAATTTAGATATTGAAATCGGCTTTCCCGTATCTAAAAAATTTCCAGATAAGGGAATAATTAAATCTAGTGAATTACCAAGTGGTAAGACAGCTTCTGGAATGCATCATGGTCCTTATGAAGAAATGAAATCCACTTACGATGCTTTAACTGAATGGGTGGAAAATGAAGGATATGAAGCGACTGGTATAGCAATAGAATATTACTATAATAATCCCGAAGAAGTTTCCCCTGAAGATGTGCTCACAGAAATTCAATTTCCTCTGAAATAATTTTTATACTATACATGAGTAGAGAAAGAGACCCTTGCAAGGAGAAGAGAACGTGCAATTAACCCAAAAAATTCGGATGTATCCCACAGTAGATCAATTAGAACTCCTGTGGGATTTATCGGAGAAATGCCGCTTGATTTATAACTTTGCACTTTCGGATCGCCTCA
>SHMU01000136.1 GCA_008080765.1 Promethearchaeota archaeon
ATATCAGAGATCGGGCAGTTGTCCCTCGGTATATCCGAAGGACACGGGCTATGTGTCAATTAGCCCCTTAGATGTGGACGATGATGAACCAGAAGCTTTTAGGAGAATTGATGGGGATTTGAGCCACAAGCCCCGCCTTTCAAGGCGGGGTAATTGACACTAATACCTTGCAAAACTAGTGCAAAGATTTAGTAAATCACAAAATTTTAATTTAAACCATACAATAATAGTACAATAATCTTATCCTTCTGATAGGAAGGTTGAACATTATGGAAAACCAAAAAACTAAATGGTGGTTAAAACCACTTATTTATCTCCTATTCGTATTCCTCGTAGCTGTCACGGCAAAAGTAGACTGGGCAGCTGAACATCCCTCCTCAGGATATCTATTCAGATATTTCTGGCTTATCTTTTTACTCTCATTGGGATTTGTCCTTCCTCTTGTTTTTATGTATTTTGCAGGAAATCAATTAAGTGAACGGAAGGAATCAGATACAAAAATGTTTATTTTGGCGTTAATTCTCTTCGCGATCGCAAATGGAATTCCGATTATTTTCTATGTAGTTCTTGGATTATCCCCGGGATTTTTTTTATTTCTTCAATTAGCACTTTTTGGATTGGTCCCGACGTTTATTTACCAGCCAAAGCAATCAAAGATGAGAATCATCATACTTATTCTCCTCGCCGCAGCCATTTTAATTCCCTTAACCGTGCTTGTTGATACCGCTATTAATCCTATATGGGCAAATCCCCATAACCATTCGTACCTTGGAGAACTCTTTCCTGTGTTGAGAACGGATAAAACATTATATTATTTGTTTTTTTGGGGGTTGTTTTCAGTATTTTTGTATTTCATTATTGCAATCGGGTGGAAATTTGGTGGAGGTACTAAACGTGGAAGTTGGAACATCTTCATGGCAGGAATGCTAGTTCAATATAGCACCTTAGAAGACTTTCTCTATTTCATCTTGAATAATCAGAATCTCCCCGGCGAGTGGCCATGGTTGGAAAACTTCGTGATAAACTTAGTTGCACTCTTTGGACGCGTTCCAACTGATCTTGACTTGCTTCTTTTCTGTGTAATCATTAATACAATCGCTCTTTTTATTCTTTATGACGGCCACGGATATCTCTATGAAAAATTTATCCTCAAAAACATGTGATGATCTAAATCCCAGAATTCCAATAGATATCTACAAAAAATTATCTCACTATAAGTTAAAACCATAAACTATTTTTTCTTTTTCTTTCTCTTTCTAAATAGGTTGATTATGACAGAAAAAATTAGTAAAAAAGTTGAAGACCTATACAAAAACGCCGTTATTAAAATGCAACAATGCGAATGGGATGAAGGGAGGGAAATAGCATGGAAATTAATAAGCCAACATCCCAGTTTTCTCGGAGGATGGAAACTTTTATTTATTTATCAAATACGAACGAGTACTATGAAAGATAAAAGAATTACGGATAATCTAAAAACTGATGATATTCCTTACAAATTAATTGAAACAAGCGCCACAGAAGAGAAAATACGTCAATTTAAGACCTATTTCTTGAAACATATAAAGCAAGAATATGAGGATTAGAATCTTTTATTCTATTTAATTCGCGATAAATAAAAAAAAGAAACAATAATGATATATTGAGAGAAAGCTTATACATTCTCCATTTAATCATTCATTTAATCACTTTTAAACATATTTCCAAAAGCTCCCATCATTGCCTCAAACATTTTCTTCAAATAATCTCCAAAAAAGAGCTCATTCAATAAATCATATACCTTTTTAAAATCCTCCTCACTCTTCATCGCCAGTAGAATGCTTTTCTCCTCTTGATTTATATCAACCTCAAGGTCTAAAGGCTTCTCTTGCCCCATAAAACGTTGTAACGATTGTTTCATCTCTTCTTCACTTTTCAGCATACCTCCCACCATCTCATTGTCTTTAATGTTCGATTCAATGATAGTCAATTTAATCGTGAGTGTGTTTACATCCTTTTCTAACTTCAAGGCTTTACTTAATTTTTCTTTAATATCTTCCCAATCAATCTCTTCCATTTTTGTTTCTCTTTGTTAATTTCTTAGTTATTACTTATTTATCCCCATAGTATAATATCTATTTTTAATAGTTTAGGGTTTTTTATTTTTTCAGATTAAGAATATCGATAAAGATAATATATTAAATAGTGTGAATTCATTCTTGCATTGAATCTTTAAATGTTTGTGTAATTTTATAATTTGTGAATAAAAAGAGTTGAGATTTTAGTAAAATCGAATTAAAAAGTCTCCTTCACATTTGCCTTGAGTGTTTAGTAAACATTTTTTTATTCTTGGCTTGATTTTATGCTTTATTCCTAACTCCTTCAACCAGCGACTTACTCGATAAATCACGCCACATTCATATTGTTCTTGTACTCCAAGCCGTTTCATTCCCTCATAAGCAAAACATCTGTTCATTTCCCAGTGAATACAATTCTCTTCGGGGAAACTAATGGTAAAATCCATAAAATCTCCCTTTAAAACACTAAAAGCATCTTTCATAAACTCTTTTACCTCTTCATAATTTTCAAGCTTCTTCTTATCACGGAATTGAGAAAGGTTCTTCACCCTCTTTACTTCCATTGGAGCTAATGTTTTGATAGCTGCTTTATTGAGTTTATTTGCCTCGTCAATTCCCAGCCGTAAATAACAGTTCAAAAACCACGAACCATCGTGAGCCATCCAGTTCTTAACCAAGAGATCCCTTAATTCTTGTTGGGTTAACTCATCTATAAGCATGATATCGCAAGAAAGAAATTTATTAATTGTTATTGATAATTATATCCTTAAGTTATAATATTATTGTTATGATAAGTAATTAATTTGATCTAATTTTATTCGCAAGTATTCTGATTTAGAAAAATAGAGAAATATTATTCTGGATTTTCAGTAAAAATTCTCAAGTAATTTTCTAAGAAGAGAATTCATCTGTCTTATTTCATTTTGTGCTAAATCTGCACAACAGTTTTTAAATATAAAATTTTCTTTTGGAAGCGATTCGTGCAATTGTTTACCCTTTTCAGTTAACACCACTAATATACTCCGTCGATCTTCTGGATTTTCTTTTCGCATAACGAGTTCTTTTTCTTTTGCTTCCATTGTATCAATAACTCCTGTCATGGTAGGAGGAGAGATATTGCATTTTTCCGCCAATTCTTTAAAATTCAATCCTCTTGATGTTCCCAATTGTCGAAGAACACAATATTGGGGAATAGTCAAGTTGTACTCTTGAATCACTTTACGGTGCCAATCTCGAATTTTTTTATTGATACTATAAATAAGCTCGAATGTATCTGATAACGTAGATGAATTTACATCTTTCTCTTTCGGGTGACTATTCATGGTTCAGAAATGATTTTGAGTTATTATTTAATTAGAATAATACATATAATAATAAAAAATGTTCGGATCCAAATTATTCGTAACCTTTATATATTAGTTTGAATATTATTTATTTGGATCCGAATGATTGGGATCCGAAAATAATACATACAAAATAGAAATAATATTTTTGAAGAGAATGATAGAAAACGAAGATTTTGATGATAACAGTAAGAATCTCTCTAAAAAGAAGCATCAAACTATAAAAATATCAAATGGATTACATGAAAAAGTGAATCGCTCGAATCTCAGAGAGGTTCCTAATCTTTGGCCAGGTAACTGTTTTGGCTGTTCTCCACATAATGATTATGGCTTAAAAATGCGTATTTATATGTCAGAAAAAGGATGCTTTTCTCGTTTAACAGTTACAGATGAGTATTGTGGCTTCGATGGTATCGTTCATGGAGGAATAATTGCAACTATTTTGGATGAGATAGCTGCTTGGACTCTTATTATTCGTCTACAAAAGTTAGGAGTTACTCAAGAAGCTACTATTCACTATTTCAAACTTGTGGTTACAAATATACCAGTAATAGCTGAAGGTCATATAATTGCTCAAGGAGATAAAATGGTCTTAGTGAAAGCTTCTATTAAATCAATAGAGGATGAGCTACTAGCTGAATCTGAGAGTAAATGGTTAATACCAGATCTAAATATGCTCGCTAAATTAACTGGAAAAGATCTTAAATTAATAAAAAAGATGTTTGAACAATTTATTGATCCCATTAAGAGAGCTCGTGAATATAATCCACCAAATAAAATTAAAAATTACTAAAATCGAGGGTATAAAAAAAATGGAAAATTATTTATCAAATATTAGTACTGAAGAACAGAAAGATATTATAAGAAAAAATTGGCTTTCTCACGATGCCAAATGGCAAATTTCTATTGTAAAAAATTTTGGGTGGGAAAAAGCTAATGAATTGAATCAACAAATTGCCCGAGAGATAGGAAAAATAATGATGTATAGAATGCTGAATGCGTTAAATATCTCTAAGGTAACAACTATTGAACAATTAAAATCTTTAATGTGGGCAATTGCACATATGCATTTTCCTCCACCTGCTTCAAATTATCAATTTGAAATAGCCTCTAAATCAACCTTAAATATAATCATTAAAAAATGTAGAACTCATGATAACATCATAAAGGTCAAAGCACAGAAAAAATATGAATGTGGATGCTTCTCCATACGTTCTGGATTTTTTGATGCTTTAGATCTTCAGTTTAGCCAAAAAGCATCTAAGACTCTCATGAAGGGAGATGATTGCTGTAAGATCACCGTTCAAATTGAGGATTGGGATGATCATACTAAACATGCTGAAAATAGGATTCCACAGAAGAATACCAATGATACCAAAGTCAGATGCAAACACATATCCAAAAACTCAAATAATTAGAGAATTTTCGGAGAGATGATTAAAACCTATAAATAATCATTTTGTTTTATACTTATATAATCTTTTTCCTTTTTCCTTTTTCCTTTTTCCTTTAATTATTCTTATTAACCTAATATGTTCAATAAATAAAATGATAAAGAAAAGAGTTTAATTAACCTTGCATTATTTTTCGAAAGTCATTTATAGCATCTAACATTTGGGAGGAATATGATTCTAATTGGACTCCTTTTTCACGTAAAGCTTCTATTATTTGCTCTGTCTCTTTTTCAATATTTGTAAAAAGTGGGTTGTTTTTCAAAGAAATTACTTCAAGAGATGGAATCTCTAATAAAGATTTAGGTAAAGTGGTAATATTATTATTTCTCAACTCGATGCCTTTAAGTGTAGTGAGATCTCCAATACATTCTGGTATTTGAGTTATTTTATTTTCCATCAGACTTAAATTCTCAAGTGCTTTCATAGAGCATATACAACTAGGTATTTTTTCTATTTGATTCCGATTCAATTGTAATTCTTTTAAATTCATAAGACCGCATAACACTTTAGGAATAGACTTTATCTGATTTGAGGGCATATAAAGATATTCGAGCTTTCTGAACTCTCCCATAAATTCGGGAATTTCCACCAATTCATTATTAATCAAAAGTAACATAGTGAGGGATGTTAATTCTTTCATACATTCTGGTAAGTTTTGTAGAGTAGAGTCTTTTATGCCTATTTGAGATACATGATCATTAAATTCTCGAAAGCCAAAATGAGTCATAGTATTTACATGAAAATACTCCCTCTTGAATTTTTTATTAACACTTTGTTCTATCTGCTCAAGCATTTTTGCTTCTTTCGCTATAATTTTTGCCCCTCGAAATTCAATTATTTTTTCTGAATTCATTCTTCTCATTTTTTACTCCTCTTCAGTATGAAATATAAATACTGCTATTTTCAATTCAGTTCAGTAATTCTATTACACATTAACGAGTGTTTCGATTAGTGTGAGTTTTCACACACATAATGTGTAAGTAAATTCCCTATTTTAATTTTTCAATATAATAATTAATTTTAAAATTTCTTAAATAATAGTCTAGGTTGGAAGTATAACTAAAATATAAATTTTAAAATTAGATCTTAATTTAATTTAAATAATTAATCACAAAATATTAAAAACTAAAGTGAATTAAAAATATGGTAAAAAAAGGCGCAGGACTGAAAATAGATGAATACAAGGGACCACTAGGGCAAATCAAGGGATTTGAATTCACTACGGGAAAAGTAAAGTTTGAGGAAGAGGAAGAATGGGAACCAATGGGTCCCCATCCAAAGCCTCACATACCTACTCTACGGAATTGGTTCTTCAAGCTTATGGATCGTTATAAACCTTTCTATATGCCAATATGTGATATGTGTTGTCTGTGCACCTTCGGAAAATGTAATCTTTCCAAAGGGCGAACAGGGGCGTGTGGAATCAACATGGAGACCCAACAAGCACGAATTGTAGAAATTGCGTGTTGTATTGGGGCTTCTTGCCATAGTGCTCACGGAGATCACCTTATTCACTGGTTAAAAGAAAAATATGGCAATGTACCTATTGATTTTGGAAACAACATTGCCGTTGAGATGCCATGTACCAGGCTAATTGTAGGGATGAAGCCGGAAGATATGGAAGATTTAGAAGAGGCAATGGAGTGGGTGCAATTTAACATTACTCACTTATTAGCTGCGGGTCATACTGGGCAAGAAGCGAATTACAAAGATTATGAAGCGAAGAGCATGTTGGCGGGTTTGTGCGACTCAGTTGGAATGGAAATCGCTGATGCCGTGCAGATTGCTGCATACGGATTCCCTGTCGGGGAGCCAGATGTACCCAATGTCGAATTAGGAATGGGTACAATGGATTTTGACAATAAAGCAACCATCTTAATGATTGGGCATAATGTAGCTCCTGGAATAGAATTAGTAGACTATATGAGAGAGAAGAATCTTGCCAATAAGGTCGATGTGGGAGCTATCTGCTGTACAGCATTAGATTTGACAAGATATTACGATGGTGCGAAAATTGTAGGTTCTCTTTCACGTCAGATGTCTTATATTCGCTCTGGCTTGGCAGATGTCGTGATGGTAGATGAGCAATGTGTTAATTTGCGTTCTTATGAACAAGCAAAATTAGTAAATGCTCCATTCATAGCGACGAATGAGAAAAACATGAATGGTTTACCGGACAGATCTGATGATCCGGTGGAAGAAATAATCGACGATTTAGTAAGCGGTAAGGCAGATGGAGTGCTTATTTTAGATCCTGTAAAAGCAGGACAAGTTGCGGTAGAGACTGCGATTAGAGTAAAACCAATTCGAAAAGGAAAGAGTGCCGTTCCAGATGAAGAAGGATGTATTGAGATGGCACTTCGATGTAATGGATGTGGAAATTGTCAAAGAAATTGTCCGAACGATTTAGCCTTAGTAGAAGGTGTACGCTTAGCGAAGGAAGGGGACTTTTCATTATTGGGTGATGTATATGATGAATGCTTAGATTGTGGACGATGCGAAGCAGATTGTATGAAAGACGTTTCGCCTCTCACCCTTATCATGTATGCGGCCCGAGAGAAGATTCGAAATGAAACCTTTAACTGTAGAGTGGGAAGAGGTCCCATTCGAGACACCGAAATTCGAAATGTGGGTGCTCCTATAGTATTAGGAGAAATTCCTGGTATTGTTGCGATTATCGGATGTGCGAACTACGCTCATGAAATTCAGGAATTATATCTCATGGCTGAAGAATTCTGCAAGAGAAATTATATTGTCTGTGTATCTGGCTGTGCTGCAATGGATATCGGACTTGTAAAAGATGAGGAGGGAAAAACATTATATGACAGATTCCCGGGAGATTTTGACAGAGGTGGTTTAGTAAATGTGGGTTCTTGTGTATCAAATCCTCATATTACGGGAGCTGCGTGTAAGGTCGCAAATATCTTTGCTCGCCGACCATTGAGAGGCAATTTTGAGGAGATCTCAGACTATATCTTAAATAGAGTAGGTGCTGTCGGAGTTGCGTGGGGTGCGATGAGTCAGAAAGCTGCAAGTATCGCCAGCAGTGCGAACAGTTTAGGTATTCCTGCGGTTGTTGGACCGCATGCGGCAGAATATCGTAGAATGTATATTGGCAGATCAGATGATGAAGAGGCTTGGAAAGTCTATAATGCTCGAGATGGTACACCCGATCACATTGTTGGACCGGGACCAGAACACTTGTTAACTACCGCAGAAGATATTGAAGAAGGAATCTGTCTGGTAGCGAAAATGTGTTTAAGACCAGCCGATAACTCAAAAGGACGAATGATCAAATTATCCCATTGGATTGATTTGGAGCGTAAATATAAAGGCGTTAAATTCCCAACAGACTTGGAAAAATATATTCGAGTCGAAGCAGATATCCCCATTAACATGAAAGATGAAATAATGGAATATCTGAAGGAAAGGGGTTGGGAAGAGAAAGAATTAGTCGATCCTACACTTCTGGAACGATTGTGCCATACCTAAATCTTAATCCCAAATTTTTCTTATTTTATTTTTATTTTTTATTCTTTTTATTTAAATTATAAATAGTTTAGAAAGAGTTAAATATCTTATAACATCTCTTATCTATCTTATCTTCATTTTAAATCGTTATTCAAAATCATTTAATCTTTATTATTGAATTAACAAATTCATAATTGAATCTTAGTTATAATATAAAGCTCAACTTTTCAATAGCACTAGATCATATGAGCATCTTCCTTTCTTGTGAATAATCGCTCTTTCCTTTTGAATTAGTCATATTTCAAAGCGTTAGAAGGATTGTAAGTTGAGTATATATAAAATTGATAATTTTTATAAATAATTTGAAGCTTGATGAGAAACAAATCCAAATAGAAGTTAGCAAAGATTTAAAGAAAGGATATGATAAAAGAGCTTCTAGGAGATAATTTTAGCATATCTCCTATTTTACATTACTTTTCTTTGCCTTATAGAGATTCAAGAAAATCCGTGATTGCTTCAGGAGATTTTTCCTCGTCGACGAGTTCATCAGGAATTTGTGTTCCGAATAAATCAAATCGAAAGCGACATCGCTGATCATCTAATAAAACACATTCCACTTCCTGTCCCTCTGTATCAAATCCTAATTCTTCCAGGATTCCACTGATAATACCCTGATTTATGAGGCATAAATTTTTTGCCATAATATTATCTTGTTCTTCTTCTGCAATAGGGTTATACATGCTCACGAAAATATGGTCCTTTTTGAAAGTAGCAGTCACATATCCGTATCCCATTAACATCAATGCTTCCAGTACGCCTAGAAATACTTCTTTTTTCACGGATAATTCCACATTGCTCCAATCTTTATCATGGAAATATTTTTTCATTAATTCTTTACCAACACCACTTTTTGCACTCCATATAATAATATCGTCAGCGTTCGCTCCGGCAAATTCGCAGAATTCCAAGATATCAACGGGGCGAAGCATCAATAACTTAATATCTTTCTCATTATCTCCTAAAAATAGATGTCCTTTCTCCTCGTCAACCATAATCTCAGTTTTTTCTTTCCTCAGTCTTTTAAACATGTTTTCTCTCTACCTTTTTAAATTATTTACAATGGAATAACTACACAAATCATTTTAAGTAATTAAGTAATACTATGAGTTAAAGTTACTATTTCTTTTATATAAATTTAATTATTTTAAAATCCTCATTGAAATTCTCAACAAATTGAGAGGGGGATCTTAAAAGTGATATTAAACTAACTCAAAGATACTTTGAATTGCCTTATCAATATTATAATTCTTTTTTACTGATGTTAACAGAAACTTCCATTTTCTATTCTTGATATTGCTAAATCCAAACAATTCTCCCATCTCATCTTCAATAATCTCTAAAAGGGTTTCTCTTTTTTGAGAATCCTCTAATTTTACCATTTTATCTACTTTATTTCCGAGGATCAATATAGGTACTTTGTCTTTGTGGAATTCTCGTAAAAAATTCCATAATTCTGTTTTTGCCTCCTTAAATCTCTGATTATTAGACATATCAATCATGTAAACATAAATATTGGAATCTTGTTGGTCAAATAACCATCTTGTCCTAAAAGTGAGTTGTCCGGGCATATCCCAGAAGGCTAAAAGGCCCTCTTCTTCTTTAATATAATCGATCTTAAACTCACGGGAGGGCATAAAGTAGTCATCGTCATAAAGACCTTCTTTTACTCTGCGCACGAATGAGCTTTTCCCTACATCATCAATTCCAAATAAAAAGACTTTTATATATAATTCTTCACCAAAACTATATGCTTCAGGAGTATTTTCTTCAATGACCTCATCGGTATAGCGTCTAATTCCGATAAAAAGAGAAATGAGCAAATTTTCAATTTCTAATTCTGTTTTTATCAGCAGATTAGCCTCATTATTGAGATAATCATGCAACATCTCCATGAAATAGTCTTTATAATCATAAGGATTGTCCTTTCCTTCAAATAATAAACCAATAATGATTTTTCCGTTTAGACACGTCGTTAGTATATTTTTATTCTCGATTTTTTGATGGATGGGTTCATCAATTACATAAGGGGTAATTTTGCTTGAATGTAAAGAATTTTGCGGTTTATTCATTAATTGATGGCGATATTTCTGTATTAATTCGCCATGATCATGTTCATAGATTATTTTGCGAATTAAATCCTTATCTTCAATAATAAGAAAACTGGAAGGATAATTAAAAATATTCAACTTCTCTAAATCTGCCAGATTTTTCCCCCTTAACAAAAATATATTCTTTAACACTTTTTCCAACAATACGGATTCTCAATAGATATAATAATATTAATGAACTTGACCTAAAAAGTCTTTTCTATTTCTTAGTTATTTTTGTAAGGATTGTTATTCGCTCCTCATTGTTGTTCTTATAATTTGGAGAGTACTCTCCTCCAAGCAATTAATTCAATTATTTATTAATTAAACCATCAGATAATTCTCGTGTTGGTTTCTCTTTCATTAATTCATTATTGATAATCAGATAGATATAATTTCAAGAGAAAGATCTAATAAAGTTGTTTAAACGGGATTGAAGCCTCCCCGCCCTAAAGGACGGGGATTCCCGCGAGTCCACTAAGCATTAGCTGGCGGGCATATCTTAGGGCTGTTTGTCGCGGTAAACCCCTTCCACGTGCGTAGAAAGGATTCCTCCTTCAAGGAGGGTTGATGCGATAAGTCATCGGATGTCAAGAACTTTACCATGATATTCAC
>SHMU01000137.1 GCA_008080765.1 Promethearchaeota archaeon
TGAAGACTGCATTAGTTTGAGGCGATTACTATACGAAAATTAATATGGAAAGCTTCTCATATTTTATCAACAGTCTTATTAAGTTAAAAAAATATTTCCCTCCTTTCCCTCTCAATTGTGTTATCTTTATCCTTAGTCTACAACTTTTAATAAACCAATAATTTTAATTTCTTACTGTGTTTTTACTATGCAATACTATACCTATACCTTATAATCTTCAAATGCCTTTAAATGCCTTAGATGTTATTACCGATTTTATCCAGAATCCTTGGACGATCATATCACTCATCTTTTGGATTTGTGTGGGAATTCTCATTTTTCTATTAAGAAAGCGAAAGGAAAATTATTATCTGTTTTTTCCCCTTCTTGTTTTATTCAAAACTAAGCGATTAAATAAATTTATCACAAAAATTGGAAAAAACCATCCCAGATTCTGGAAAATTTTTTGGACAATTGGCATTTTTGTCTCCTTTGGATTTACAATCTATGCATATTGGTATTTTACTAAGAATTTTATTGAATTAATTTTTACACCCTCAATTAGGAATATAGTCGCACCATTAATTCCCGGAGTCACCATCGATCTTCCCGTGTTTGCATTTTTATTTCTGCCCCTTCTCTTTATCGTGACTACCCACGAATTAGCACATGGCATTTCTGCCAGCGCTGAAAATGTAGAAGTGAAGTCAACGGGCGTGTTAGGTGCCGGTATTTTCTGGTTAATTGGATTTGGCGCATTTGTAGAAGTAGATGAAAGGATATTAAATTCTACAAAACATTCTAAAAATACCAGAATGAGGATTAGTGCTGCGGGTACCTACATAAACGCACTTACCGCAGGCGTAGCCTTCCTATTAATTCTGGCATCCCCTTTTCTTATATCGCTCTGCTATAAACAAGTCCCTCAAGTACAAACCACCTTATCTCCGTTTCAAGGAGGCTACAATTTTGGAAGATTGGCTGAGGGAGATCAAATTCTTGCCGTGAAAGAACAAACACAATTGGATTTCTTTTACTTGGAAGTTGACGAAGATCAAGGATTGAGCCTTAATACCATATTACTTTTCTATTCTGTAGGAGATAATCTGACTTTAAAGGTACATAATCCCGGAGGAGGTATCACTTATCGCTACATTACTCTGGGACCTCGAGTACCCTTGGAATATGTGTATATCAGCGATACAGAAATCCTTATCACCTATGACTATACGCTCAACCGACAAATGTTTCTTATTGTCGATACAATTAACGGAATTCCTATTAATCGCACGAGCGGGATTACATTGTGGAACTTCCGAACAAATTATACCTTAGATAAGATTACTTTAACCACTACAAATGGTATAAATCTTACCTATCAAGTAGATGATGGAATTCCCTATATAGGGATATTAAGTGAACCCTCATATATGTATAAAAATGATGTAGGTAAGTTTTTCACAAATCTCTTTCCCATCTTCATCACTGAAGAAATATTTTGGTTATTCGCTATCTCTTTTAGCTTAGCCATGTTTAACATGGTAGGATTACCTGTATTCGATGGGGATAGAGTTATAAAAGAGTTAATTAATTGGGGTGTCGGAGAAAACTACAATAAAAAGAAAACCAAACAGGATACCTTTGAATTTGAAAAGGAAGAGGAGGGGCCCCCCAAGTTAGAATTATCTGAATATCGAGTGGAGAAAATTAATTCTATAAAAATCACGATGAAAAAAGCGGAAGAGGAGGGATCCAATCATACAGATGAAATTCTCTTAGATGAGGCTAATTATTCCTTAATCGATACCATTGGAGATGGATATACCTCAACGGTTAAATTGGATTTGCCCGAGGAATCAAAAATTCAAGAAGGCTCTAAAATTAACGTGTCTTACGAATATTGCGCAGATGCAAATGAAAAAGTTAAAAAAATTATCTTAAATGCAATTAGAATTTTCACCTTAATCATTGTGCTAGGTAATTTTATTCTTTCATTTATCAGATTCGGGTTCAATCTGTTCTGGCTTCCTTAATTCCGTCTATATATATGGTGAGATGACTATTCCACTACCAACCCCGCAACAAAAATCGTGTTCGATATGCAATAAAAAGGAGATAATATATCATCGAGTCCACTCGGGACAATTTCTTTGCTCGGAGTGTTTTGTAGAGAGTATTGAAAAAATCATTTATAAGACCATTTCTAAGTTTAACCTTCTTCGACCGCAAGATAAGATTATCGTGGGGGTCTCCGGGGGAAAGGATAGCCTTACTCTTCTTTATAATTTATGGAAAATTCAGAAAAATGCCTATAATTCAAATCCACTCGAGGCCTTATCTATTGATGAGGGTATTAGTAGCTATAGTAAAAAAAGGGTTCAAAAAGTTGAAACTTTTTGCAAAAATCTAGATATTTCGCTCAAGAAGATTTCATTTGAACAATATCTCGGCTTCTCTCTTGAAAAAATTAAACAAATCCAACAAGAAAAAAATGATTTTGTATATCCTTGTAATTATTGTGCAATACTTAAACGGCGCCTTTTAAATGATGTCGCAAAAGAGATGAAGGGAACTGTGTTAGCACTGGGGCATAATCTTACCGATTTGGCAGAAACTTATCTTATGAATATTCTATATAATCGCTACCATCTTATTTCAAGAAAAACCTTTGTGAGAAGAAGCTCCCTCTCACAAGAATATTACGTGGAGAGAATCTCGCCATTAATGAGAATTCCTGAAGATGAAATCGAATTATATGCTAAATTAATGGAATTCAATTATTACGAGCCTCTCTGTCCTTTCAGAACAGAATTTCCCATTATAAGAAAAAAAGTATTAGCCTTCTTGCTCTCTTTAAAAAAACAAAGTCCTGAGATTGAATACAATCTTTTCAAGGGGAATTTAAAGCTTTCTCGCATTCTTCATAAAAATGAAATTTCAGAACCACCGAATCATTGCATACGATGCGGATATCCAACCACTTATCCCAAAAAATGCATGTATTGTAAGTTACTTGACCGGCTTTAATAAGAAGATCTTCATAAAGATCATCTTCAAAAACTTTAATCTTAACAAGATCATCTTCAAAAACTTTAATCTTAACAAGATCATCTTCAAAAACTTTAATCTTAACAAGATCACTTCCAACAAAATAAGAAGTTATGAGATCAATTTTTTTGAAAATTCCTTTAGCTTAGGATATTCCCGAATCTCCTCCTTAAACAATGGAACTTGGATAACATTTTTCCCCATTTTTTCGCCGAAGATCTCCCGAATCCGTGCTAAATGCTTCTGCTGCATACTCTGTCGACTTTCACAAAAATCACAGAGCTCTGCGTTCTCGGGAAATAATTGATTTACCACAATGTTGGAATTGTTGATATTATATTTGATTAATTCGTTCAATAGACGCCCGGTTTCTGCCACAGCCATTTCTTCCGGAATCATTACGACGACAAATGAATTTATTGAAGGATCCTTAAGATCATCTCGAGCATTTTCTATTGATGTATTTAATTTTTCCAAAAGCTCCAAGGAATCCGTCTCTGATTTCTCCTCGCTCTTAAAGAGACGCTTTAGACTTCCAAAAAATTTCCCTAACTTAAGGCGCAGCTTTAAGATCTTGCCAATCCATCCCGAAAGTGTTTCGGGAAGGCTCAAAAATCTAAGCGTATGACCTGTGGGCGCGGTATCAAAGACAATTAAATCATAGTCGTGATCTGTTTCGATAAATTCTAACACCTTCGCAAATGCTAATGCCTCATCAATCCCGGGAGGATTCATGGAAGAAAATTCTTGAAGCTCGCTGAACATCCCCATCTCTCCCATACCAGGAATCCCCATGTCCTCTATAGGACTCATGCCCGATAGGCCTTGAAACTCTGTCATATTTGCCCTCGGATTAATTTCTAATGCAGTAAGGTTTTCCACCCCCTCTACAGGGGTTGGTATGCCTGGGGGTAGTGTTTGTCCGAGGGAATCCCCCAAAGAATGTGCCGGATCCGTACTAATTATTAGCGTGTTTCTTCCATGCTCGGCAGCCCAAATCGCCGATGAAGAGGCACAAGTGGTCTTCCCAACACCGCCCTTTCCGCCAAACATTACCATCTTCAACTTAAGTAATTGTTCCTTTAATTCCATCCAAACTCAAATCTCAAAAATTATTTTATTTACCCTTTAAATTTATTAATAATTAATCTTAAAAAACCAGTAGTATTTTTAATAGTTTTGGAAATGATGCTTTTTACGTATTTAAAATGAAAGTTTGTAGCGCAGTAGGGCAACAATTCCGCCAAATGTACTATATAAGGTTTCACCCTCTTCAGTTTCCGTAGAGACAAGCTCTATTTCAGAGCCTGTACTTTCCGCAATAGAACCAAAATCCTCAATAAGTGTATTCATTTCTAGGAGACTAAAGGAATTTGAACTGCATTTTGGACAGACCTCCTCTTGAATATTCATCTCTGTCTCTTCTAATTGCGCTTCCTTGATGATCCGATATTCCGTATAATCACAATTGGCGCACTTTATTTTTGCCCGATACAAGTCTAATTTTTCAGAAATTATCAAGGTGTCCACCGCACCGTAATTAAGTGCTTTCTGTACCTCTTCAACACCATAGGTCGCTAATCCGGTATCATTAGTTATCTCTTTCATAAATTTCTGCATGATTTTTTTCTCTTGAATATATTTCACATCTTTGATACTATCTTGAACTCTGTCTACTAATGCCCGAATCCCTTCCGCACCACCATATCCTAAGTCTACAACCTCCATTATTTTATCCCGTAGCCGATAATCAAGCGTTTCATCCTTGACAAACTTTTCCTTAGAAGGTCCCGGACCTCCAATGAATATTCCCTTGAGATCCTCCATCTCCAAAAAAATTTTATTGATCTGTGTAGAAATCCTCCGATAAAACCGCTTTTCGCCCTCTTCTATTAATCTTTCAAATCGTCTCTGGGATTGACCACCCGCCCGATGCTTGCTATGTATCCCAGAAGTAAACTCTCGCAACACCTCTACTCGGTTGCCCCGTAAGTATCCAACGGCAGATTCTTGTCGCCCGACTACTATTAATCCATAGGTAGCTTTTGTTTCCAACATCTCCTCCAAAGGCCACAAGAGAAATTGGCTGTCACAATGATATTTAAACGTAGTAACCACTTCTGGTGGTTCAATTAAATATAATTCATTTCTTTCGGTTCCCGGAGTATCATTCTGAGGAATCGCTCCCGAAAACATGATTAAGCCAGACTTGGGAACCTCATTTATGGTTCTTAATTGCCCCAATAAAGAAGAAATACTGTCCAACACGTTCTTTCGAGTAAGCTTGGACTTTATATTCTGGCTTTCACTAATTTCATTTTTCAGATAATTGGAAACATCAGAAATCTTCTTCTCAGGAGGAATATAAAGGGTAATGAGCTCCGTGTGAAAGCCCTTTTTCTCCTTTAAGTTTTCAATGAGTTTCTTTGTACGGTATTTTTTTAACTCCTTTTTCTCTTCTTTCGTCATGATTCTTCGTTATATACACTAATTCAGCAAGATTAATAGTTTTTTTTAATTTTAGTTAAATATAGACCTAAAAAAATGCCCGAAAAAGGCATCAAAATATCATGTCTAAAAGGAACCTCGATTGAAGATTACAATTAAAATGTAAATCAAAATACTACTAAATATCAAAAAAAATGAATGATACTCAAAATCTCAATAACAATAGTAATCAAAATAAAAATATGAATAAAAATCCCCACAAGAAGAAGCAGCATACAACTCTCCCCAAAGATCATCCCCGCTATGATTCTCTTACCTATCGGCACAAAATTATACAAGGAATGAACGATCTCGTCGTGGCAGAAGCGGGCCTTATCGCACACGGAAGGGGAGAATGCTTCGATTATATTTTAGGAGAAAAAACTAATGAAAGCGCTCATCAAGCACTCAAAACTGCTGTAGCCGCCCTTTTACTTGCCAAAAAACCAGTCATCAGCGTAAATGGTAATGTTGCAGCATTAATTCCGGAACAACTCGTACAATTATCACAAGAAATTAACGCCCCGCTTGAGATTAACTTGTTCTATCGGAAAAAAGGAAGAATTAAAGCCATTCAAAACTATTTAGAAGATGCCGGAGCAAAAAAGATCTTAGGCCTCGATGAATCTAAAATGGTACAGATAGAAGAATTGTCAAGCAATAGAAGGCTCGTGGATCCCCACGGAATTAAAATCGCCGATGTCGTTTTAGTACCTCTCGAAGATGGAGATCGAACGGAAGCCCTCAAACAACTAGGAAAAACCGTTATTGCTATCGATCTAAATCCCCTCAGCAGAACCTCTCTCTACGCCGATATCACCATCGTGGATAATGTTATTCGCACCATCCCCTTGATGATCCAATACGCTCAAGAGCTCAAAGATCACTCGGAAGAACGCCTGGAAAAACTCGTTCAAACCTTCAATAATAGGAGAAATATTCAAAATTGCCTCGATCTCATTATTCAATATATCAAAGAACAAAAAAGATCATTACAAAACTCTAAAAAACCCACAATGCACTAATCTCACTTACAAACACTTTAAAGAAAAACATTATTAGGTATAAATTTTTTAAGAATATTATAATAAGAATTAATCTTATAATTAACCATAGTAGTGAGCACTTGAACCATTATGGGAACTGAAAAACAGTTTAAACCGAAAATCTACACCGACCCCGATAAGTCTTCCGATTTTGTTATAAGACGATGTACCACCAAAGATCTAGACGCCGTGATTGAAGTAAACGAAGCCGAACTCCCCGAAGACTACCCCTACTTCTTCTATAAAAGTATTTTGGACCATTATCCCGAATCATTTCTAGTGGCAACCGATCCACATAACAAAAACAAAATTGTTGGATATATAATGTGGAGAATCGAAAAAACACCCACGCTCAGCAACTTAAGACTCGATAAAAAAGGACATCTGGTCTCCATCGCCATCTCACAAGATTACCGAAGAAAAAGAATCGCCACAAAACTCCTAAAGAAAAGCATGCCCGCCATTCGAACCAATGGTATCTCCTCTTACGTGCTCGAGGTCAGAATCTCTAATTATTCCGCCATCGAATTATATAAGAAATTAGACTTCAAAGTCGATAGAATTAAAGAAAATTACTATCGAGATGGCGAAAATGCATATTATATGGTTAAAAAAGTCTAAGCTCTTGAAAATTAATTAGTATCGGGCTGGTCAATTCATCTCCGAATTTCTTTCTCTTCTTTCTCTCAATTTCTCTTCATCTGGAAACTTCGCTTTCGCTTCATCTCGTTTTTATTCTTCTCAATATTACGACTTCTTTAATCCCCTTACCAAATATGAGACTGTCCTATTAATAGGTACTTCCATATTTAGCTCCTCCGCATACTTCACGATTCTCCCATTAATAAAATCGATTTCCGTCTGACCCCCCTTTAATACATCCTGAAGCATAGAATTTTTATTCTCCGCCGTTTTGCTCGCTACATCATACGCAAGCGCTTTAAATTCACTTCCAGAAAGCCTAATACCCTTCGCACGGGCTACCCTGACCGCCTCATCCACCGCATCACCCATTAATGCTTTTATGTGGGGATCCTCAATCAATTCCCCGTTTTTTAGACCCGTGAGTGCACCGAAAGGATTGATCCCAATATTGACAAAAATTTTTTCCCAGCTGTCTCGTATAATATTTTCAGAAATGCTCGTCTCAAGCCCCGCCACTGTCAAGAGATTTTTAAGCACTATTAAATCCTGTTGTATGTCCTCCCTCTCCTTTTCAAAGGCACTTTCCCGAATTACGGAACCCTCCCCTTCAGTAATCGAAAGAGAACCCGATGTAACAAAAGGAGCTCCGATCTTCGTGTATCCCTCCCCCGTATGGCGCACTTTCCCCGGCTCAAATAAAAAAGCCCCATTTGAAGTAATTATCCGTATAATCTTTTTTGGCGAAAGAAATTGTCTGACCACCGATTCATTTCCGATTCCGTTTTGCAAAATTATCACCCTCTTCGCTCCCTCTGTCAAAGACGCATATTCTCTTAACGCCTTTTTCATATCATATGTTTTCGTCGAAAGAAAAAGATACATAGATGAGTTATTCATATCTTCTTCAATTTTGTTTTTGGCTTTCTTATATTCTCGAATGCCTGTGTATCCCTTGATATTCTTAACCTCTATTATATCCGATTGGGTATAGATTTTAAGCCCGCCTCTATTAATTGCCTTGATATGATCCTCTCTTCCAAAAAACTCTACTTCCATATCAGCATTTACCGCGCTTTTCTGAGCTAAATACGCTAAATACCCTCCAAAAAGACTCCCTATCGAGCCCGCTCCTATAATACCGATTTTCATGTATCAGTCTACTCCTACCTTTTATCTTCTTTTTTTCCCTTTTTATTCTTTCTATTCCTTTCTATTCCTTTCTATTCCTTTCTATTCCTTTCTATTCCTTTCTATTCCTTTCTATTCCTTTTTTACCCCATTTTATATCGACCATATTTTTAATGGAGAAATTTATCTAAACTCGTTTGATCTTCGGCAATCTCTCCAGATTTCTTTTTTATTTCCAACAGATCTACCTCAGAAGGGCGTTTTCTCGGTTCAATGTTCAGTTCCTTCATCAACATCAGAGAATTCTTCGGGGCATAGCCCGAAAAATGATTGTTAAAATAAATACTCACCGTATCGGCCCTTGGAATCACTGCTCTAATTGGCTCCGCATATTTCTTTATTTCCTGATTGCTAAATTGATAATTAAACCACGGATCCTTTCCAAATCCGTGAAATCGAATATAACTTAGACGTTTGTTGGTAAGGTCAAGCCGTGCAGGTAACAGAGGCTCAATCACCCCACAATATGAAAGCTGCGCCTCATGTAAATATCTAAATACCTCATCAGTCATCCACGATATATTTCGAAACTCCACCACCAATTCATATCCTTCCTCTCGATAGTTAGCAGGCCACCTCTCTATAAATTCTTTCAACACCGAAAAATGCTCTCTTCTATTAAAAGATGGAGGTAACTGAATTAAAAAGGCTAAAAGCTTGCCCGCACGTACCAAAGGATCCATTACATCTAAGAAAGCCTCCAGATCCGTCCAACATTCTTCGAGAGCTAATCTTGCCTTATGTGTTATCATGTTCGGAAGCTTTGCCGAAAATACAAAGTCCTCCGGACTCTTCTCTGCCCAGCCTTCTACAATCGCCCGAGAAGGTATTTGGTAAAAAGTAGTGTTGATCTCAGTAGTGTAAAAGATCTCGGCATAATACGTAAAAAAGTCCTTGCCTTTAAGACTTTTGGGATAAAATGAACCCACCCAATCCTCATCATAACTCCACCCCGAAGTCCCAATTAATACTCTCCCCCTCCCCACATTAACTCCTCCTCTCCCTTCCAATTCCGCACTCTCCACCTCCTGATCCGATCCTCCTTCCTGCTTCTTCACCACTTTTCTGACTTCACCTCTATGAATGCCCTCCAGTTATGATGCAATATCTAAATTGATCTCACTCCACCATCTCTTTCTTTCAATTCTATTAATCATTCTCGTTTATTATCATTCATTTTCATTCATTTTCATTCATTACCGTTCATTACCATTAATTATCACTCATAACTTAGAAGGTCTATTATTGATAATATTTCAACATATTTTAAATATTATTCTTAAGACTTAATGAAAATAATAAAATTATAGGTATCTTTATACCATATAATGATTCTACGCAACGATATCTCTCTAAAAACTCTTTTGCCAATAAATTATAACAATTCGGGATAAAAATCTAATCGCTTTAAATATAAATTGCTAAGAAAGAATTATAAGTAGAAATTGTCGCAAAGATATGTTATGTCTAATCTTTTTGAGTCAGAGAACTAAAGGAAGAATTTTCAGTAAAAAAAATGACTCTTTTAGTACTAAACCAATAAAAATGGAAATGGTTGCTTGAAACTCTCTAAAATCAATATTATATCTCAATTATTAAATGAATTAATAAAACCATTAGTAGAAGAGAATGAATAAAGTAAAATAAAATGAAATAAGGAAAAACATAACATAAAAAAAATCATAACATAAAAAAATCATAACATAAAAAAATCATAACATAAAAAAATCATAACATAAAAAAATCATAACATAAAAAAAATCATAACATAAAAAAAATCATAATAGCATTAACTTTTTAATCCAAAATACATAAATATTGGACCACTAATATATCCCACTCTAATAGGAATTAAAAGAAAACCCGGCTCCATTAAAGATTCAAGAAGCCCAAATATAGTATAGATAAAAACACCTACTGCTAATAATAGGAATTTCTTTCGTAAATCTCCCGTTGATTGAATAGCCTTAATTAAGAAGCCAATTCCAACAAAGAATACTATCGATATAAGTAGGATAATCATCATAATGCCGGCAAGAGATGTTAAATTAGCATTATAATCAATCAACCCGTCCCCCGGGCTTGAAGGATATACAAAATTAAAGGAACCTAAAGGATCTATAAAGATCAATAGTTCAAAGATAATCATCAAAATGATAAATACTGACGTAATATACCATCTCTTTTCAGGAATCATTAGTTCTGCCCCAATATTTATCCCAAGTACTATTAAAGGTGCTACCCATACATAACTTAAAAGCCCTACCAACCCATATGGGTTAATCATATTTGATCTTGTGAATATAACAACCAGAAAGTCCAAAAAAACACCCAAAAACGCAAGCCCCGCGAATATCATAACCAGCCCTAACCTCAAGAGTAGATCTGCCCCTAATTCTTGCGATTTATATATGAAAAATAATCCTAAAATGCAACCCGTCAAAACTACAATGGAACCTGTAATTCCATCAAGCCAGCCTACAAGTTCAAGTGCCATCTATAATCACCCCCTTGATTTTGAGTTTTTTCATTCATTAGGTAATATTTATTTAATTGTTATTTAATAATAATTTAATAATGATCTAGTAAATCGCAACTTTTTAACCAAATAATGGGGTATCAACGACAAAAAATCACTAGTAAACAAAAACAAAAAAATCTTTTGCTTCGCCTCCAGTTATGAATCGCC
>SHMU01000138.1 GCA_008080765.1 Promethearchaeota archaeon
ATTTATTAAAAATTTTAATTCCTCTTTTGAAAAGTTACCTTTTTTATTAAAAAAATAAAATTTCCCAGAATGCTTATTAAATTTTATAATATCATCAATGGTATGCTCATAAAATTTAATTCTATTTCCTATCCATTTTATGTATAAAGGTAATAGTTTTTTTGTTTTTTGCATAAATTGATTATTTTTTATACTAAAGTGTATTTGAAATTCCTCTCGAAGCTCTCTATGTGTATTTTTAAAGGAATTAATATTTTTTTTCTGTTCAATTTTTAATAGTATTAATCTATTAGCAGTTTTTAATATAAGTTCCTCGTAGTGTTTATAAAATGTTTCTAAAAATTGTTCCCTCTTCATAAGCGCTTCTAGTCTCTTATGAGAAAGGGTATTAAATATTTTATTTAGATCTTTTTTATCCTTCTGTTCACTCATCTTTCTTTAAAATCATTTCAATATAATTTTTTTATAAACAACCTTTTTAAGTTCGAAAAAAATTTATTCCTTTTCATATTTCTCTAATAAAGAAATACTCTTGTATTACTAATAAGAAATTTAATGAGAAAAATGACTGATATTGAATATGATCCGCAAAAAATAGAGAAAAAATGGCAACAAAAATGGCAAGAAGATGAAATATTCCAAGTAGAGATGGATACAAATAAAGATAAGTATTATGTATTAGAAATGTATCCTTATCCAAGTGGTAAACTCCACATGGGACATTTACGTAATTATACTATTGGAGATTGCTTTGCTCGATTTAAGCGAATGAACGGCTTTAATGTATTGTATCCCATGGGTTATGACTGTATTTCTTAATAAGGGAAATACCATAAAAGCTTTGGGATGCCTGCAGAAAATGCTGCAATAGATCATGGTGCCAATCCAGAGGAATGGACGGATAAAAATATTGCAGCTATGAAAAGACAACAAAAACAAATTGGACTTTCTTATGATTGGACACGAGAAATTTATAGCCATAACCCAAATTATTATAAATGGGATCAATGGTTTTTTCTTGAAATGCTCGAGAAGGGTCTTGCCTATAGAAGAGAAAGTTATGTAAATTGGTGTCCGGAATGCTCTACTGTTTTGGCCAATGAACAAGCGCAAGGAGGACGTTGCTGGCGCTGCAATTCAATAGTTGAGCAAAAATTTCTCTCTCAATGGTTTTTAAAAATTAGAGAATATGCTGAGGAATTGTTAGAAGGATTAAATCAGGTCGAGTGGCCCGAAAAAGTTAAGATAATGCAAAGAAATTGGATCGGGCGCTCGGAAGGGACTATTATCAAATTTCCTATAGTTGGTGAAGAACGAACAATTGATATTTTCACAACAAGACCAGATACCATTTTTGGAGTTACCTATGCAATCTTTGCCATTGAACATCCTTGGGTTAGACAATGGGTAAAAGGCACGAAATATGAAAAGGAGTATGAGACACTTTATGATGAAGTGATGAAACAAGACAAGTATGAAAGAACGGCAATTGATGTGGAGAAAAAAGGAATGTTCATAGGAAAATATGCGGTGAACCCCTTAACTAAAGAAGAAGTTCCCATCTATTGCGCAAATTTTATAATTTTCGAATATGGTGCTGGAGCGGTCATGGCTGTGCCCGCCCATGATCAAAGAGATTTTGAATTTGCCAAAGAATATGATCTTCCTATAAAAGTGGTTATTCAACCTTATGATTATGAGTTAAATGTAGAAAAAATGACCCGTGCCTATGAAAGTGATGGCGTGCTTACAAATTCAGGTGAATTTAATGGGATGGGAAATCGAAATGCAATTGATGCCATTACCGAGAAATTGGAAGAATTAGGGATGGGAAGTGCCACGATTAATTATAAGTTAAGAGATTGGGGGATTTCCCGGCAAAGATATTGGGGGTGCCCGATTCCCATTATTTATTGTAAGGAATGTGGCGTTGTGCCCGTTCCTTATGAAGACTTACCTGTTCATTTACCCAAAGATGTGCAATTTACCGGTTCAGGTAATCCATTACATACCAGTAAAAGCTTTGTTAATACCACTTGCCCAAAATGTAAAAACCCCGCAAAGAGGGAGACCGATACTATGGATACTTTCATTGACAGTTCTTGGTATTTTTTCGCATTCTGTGACCCTCCTTCAATGGAAAGTGAATTACCTTATAGTAAAGAGATTGTAAACTATTGGGGAAATGTAGACCAGTATATTGGGGGAATTGAGCATGCTGTAATGCATCTTATCTATGCAAGATTTTTTACCAAGATTTCTAGGGATCTGGGTCTTCATAATCATGATGAACCCTTTCAAAGGCTTCTAACTCAGGGAATGATTAATAAAGCACATCCTTATTGTCCTGAATGTGATCGATTTGCGATGAAAGCTGAAATGTATGATGAGAGGTGCAAATTATGTAACACCAGATATGCATTAAAGAGTGTTAAAATGTCGAAAAGTTATGGAAATACTGTCGATCCTAATCAGATAATTGAAAAATATGGTGCGGATGCTGCACGCTTTTTCATTTTGTTTGGGGCAAGTCCAAAATCAAGTTTAGAATGGTCCGAAGAAGGCGTAGGCTTTGCTTCGAAATTTATTAAAAATACTTATGAGTTACTTATAGACCCTCCTTTTAAAATTAGAAAAGAAGAAACGGTGCGTGATAATTTAATACAATATTATTTGCACAAAAGCATAGAAGAGGTTACAACCTCTTTAGAAAGAATTGAAATAAGAGACGCCGTCAACCACATCATTCAATTTTCTTCTGAATTTAAAAAATATAAAGAAGAAGGCGTGAATAAGGACATTTTCAACGAATGCAAAGAAAAGCTTACCTTACTCATTCATCCCATTATTCCCCATTTAACTGAAGAGATATGGGCTCAATTTGGGAACAAGAAATATGCAAGTTTGGAGGCTTGGCCTAAACTTAATTCGAATCTTCTTACCAAGGAAAATGAGTTTAAATGGAATTTAATGAATGCAATCATCGAAGATATCAAAAATATTCAAAATTTATTGAATAAATCTTCTCTTGATGAAATACAGATTTTTATTGCTTCAGAATGGAAATATGAATTCTATAAAATTCTCATGAAGCTTTTGAAAGAGACGAGGAATCAGGGTGTAATAATGAAAGAAGTGATGAAAAAACCAACATTTAAAAAACACGGGAAATTTATCAGCCAGACCGTAAATGACGTGTTGAAGAATATCGGTAAGTTTCCTGATTACTGGTTAGGCTCTGAAAAAGAATTTGAGTTTTTTGAGGATATCAAATCGATTCTCTCTGATAAATTTGATGCCAAAATAAATGTTTCTAAAGAAGATGATTCAAAAGAAAAAAAGGCCTCTAATGCATTTCCGGGAAGACCTTCTCTCTTACTTTCATAATTTAAATTTATTGACAAATCCTTTATTAAGCCATATTAATTTAATGTATATATATCTATTATTGAACAAAAAGTTATTCTAACAGATTAAATATGCCAAAATTAAAAGATCTAAATCTGCTCGAAAAAACACTCTTTTTCAATATTGCCTCCTATAAATCGGAAGACAGTTTTTTTTACTGGGCTTCAAAGAATTACCATAAAACCGCTTATTTTCAAATTAAATTAATCCGAAATGCTCCTTATAAAGACATTTTCAGTTCAATTCCCAATCCAGATATAACCATAGTCTATTGTATCCAGAAAGATACAATTTTTGCAATAGGAGCTCAACCCCTAGTTCAATCTCAAATCTTGGAGGCGCTCTTAGAATATTTGATGGTCCAATTTTTCGATATGTATGATGAATCGTTACTTACCTCTTGTTATGGATATGGAGATACCTCGTGTAATATTTTTAATGGATTTAATGAGGTGCTTCTTGATTCTCTACAAAATTTCAAGGATCTTGAGTTAATAGAGCCGAGTCTCGTTACATGCAAGGGGTGTAATAAAACCTTTGAAATCATAATTAAGAAATCTTTAATTGAAAATTCGGAGTCCAACACAATTCCTTTAGTTTATGTTCATTCCGGTCATGCATTATTGATTTATGTTGATAAACACTACAAGATTCGAGGTACTCAATTAGTCAGCGTATCATATTAAATATATCTTTATAAATGGATGATTTAATGCATTATTTTTAGTGAATGTAACTTATAAGATCTTCATATTAATTCTCTTTTTACTAACAATAATTTGTTTTAAGATCAATATCTAAAAATATATCAATAACTGAATAATTATCATTACCTAAATGATTATTATAATCTAATTATATCTCAATTAATTTTTATCTTCTTGTTATGACATATTATGATCTCTCCATCATTTCTATACATGGCTTTCCCAAATATAATTTAGAACTTATGGCAATTCCTAAAGGTGTAAAAGTATATCTACGATTCTTCAATTATTCTGATATAATTCACCTCTCTGAACAGGAAGAAACAAAATTTGAACTTAAAGCGGGGCTTATCTCAGCCTTATGTAACTTTTCTAATCAGATTGATAAACATATTGAAATATTAGAATTTACAACACAGAGTGATACAAAAGATAAAGAAATAAGGACAAATAAGGGTGACGCATTGATCACTACCACTACGGAATCCTATCTTTTCCATGACCAAGTTCGTAAAAAAATTGATCTTATCTACAGCAAATTTATTTATCCTAAACTCCCTTTAGATGCTTCTGAAGAAATCTCGGATAATGAAGAAACCGAAATTATTGAAATTTTAACAGATGGCAAAGCGAAAACACATCTTAATTTGAAAAAGGAGCCGATTGAAATCTCTGCGCATAAATTTTTAGAGGAAATGGATGCCTATGGTTTAAAAGCAATTATTATTACTTCCATGGATCTTTCCCCTCTTACATGCTTTTCGAGCAAAACAGTATATTCTCTAAGAGATATAAATGAAATCCTCCGAAACATAGGAAATATTCCAGACATAGATCCTTTTGAATGGAAATATCGCCAATCTTTTATTACTAATCAGCAATGCTGGGTCTTCTTAATTAATTCGGGCATTGGAATTACAGTTGAAGATCTATTTGAGCCCTACTATTATTTATTAGTTACCACTCCCAATTCATATTTAGGTGAATTTCCCGCGAGATTAACGGCGGAATTTAACGATATCTTGACGTGATCTCTTATCTCTTTATTTCTCTTTTGTTGCGGCTTTAATGATAGCAGCAAAGGATGCTGCTTCTAGAGATGCCCCCCCTACTAATCCACCATCAATGTTTTCCATTTCGAAAAGTTCTCGCGCATTATTTGGTTTCACGGATCCTCCATATTGGATTCTAATGCTACTTGCAGTATTAGCATCATAGGTTTTTTCCAAAATTTCCCGAATATATGCATGTACTTCATCTGCTTGCTGGGGAGTAGCTGTTCTTCCAGTACCTATCGCCCATATAGGTTCATACGCAATAACTGTCCTTATTATCTGCTCCTTTTTCAGATCTTTAAATGTCCCCTCCATTTGCCGCTTGATAACATTTTTAGTGTTTCCCGCCTCTCTTTCTTCTAAATGTTCTCCTATGCAGACTACCGGTTTTAAACCTTCTTCTAAAGCTTTTTTAAGCTTTTTATTGATCATTTCATCTGTTTCTTTGAAAATATTTCTGCGCTCACTATGCCCCAATATAATATACTCTACATTCAATGTTTTCAAAAACTTTGCAGAAATCTCCCCAGTAAAAGCACCGGTATCTTCAAAATACATGTTTTGGGCCCCGATCTTAATGTTAGTATTGAGTAAAATGCTTGCACCCCCCAATGAAGTGAATGGGGGTGCGATAAAAATATCTACATTATTTATTTCTCTTACTAATCTAATAAACTCTTCCAGCATATCCTTAGCGGCTTGAGGAGTTCCTCGATTCATCTTCCAATTTCCGCCAATAATAAATTTTCTCATTTCTTTTTACCTTATTTTGCTTTATAATTATAATTATAATGATGTGTATAGTAGTAATTTAACCCTATATATCAATGTTTTATTTTAAAATTTTTAATAACTTTAAAACACGTATTCTCTTCTCTCCTCTTTATTTAATATAAAGAGGAAATAGGAGATTTAGACTCTCTGTAATGTGAAAATTTTGTTCGGTGAAAAGTGAGAAAAAAGAGATAAAAAGTTATTCCTCCTTCTTAGGAAGTTTTTCATCTAACTTTGTAGCTTTTAAAAGCTTTTGAACCTCTTCCACATCCGGAGCTAAAATCTCGGGTAAATTTAATTGTTCGCGCCTTCTTTCCACTGCCGATTGCATAGGGATGGCTTTTCCATTTTCTAAGATTGTACTTGCTTGAGTGGTATAATATTCGGGTGCCTCCCCCCTCCTTACGCTCTCGTTTTTTAAGATGGTAAAGATCTCTGTCAACTCAACTTTCTGAGGACATACTTCATCGCACGTATCACATATCGTACAACCCCAGATAGTAAATGAGTTTTCCGCTCCAAAAATCTTTTCTTTCAATCCTAAAAGGGAATCTAAGATCAATCTACGCGGGTTATAACGCCCTTCGGTCACTTGAGCTACTGGACACGCTCCTGAGCAAGTAGCACACTGATAACAATAGGCAAGCGTGTTACCTATATCATTTTTCAAAATCTGGTCTCTAAATTCAAAATCAATCGTTGCCATTATTCTCTCAATTAAGGTTATTTCTTATTCTTATTTAAGTAAAATAGGACAACTTATTAAAAAATTTTGCTTATCAATAAATTTGAGTTTATTTAAGAATCTTATTCTTAAAATACGCTTTTAAGTCAGAAAGATAAACCTCTCTCTTTAAAAAAGTAATGTCTGGTTTCACACAACCTTTTATGAATCTCTATTTATTTACCTTTTTATAATTTGAAAATAGAACTATTATATACAACCATTCATTAATTTACACAGAGTTAATTGGAAATGTTTTTAATTTATTTTACTTAAAAAGGAAGAAATTATGAATATCTCAAAATTGGAAGAAGTGAACATTGAAATACCTGACATCATGCAAGAAGGCAAAGTGATTGTTGATGTATATACAGAGTGGTGCGGACCTTGCAAATTTATCGCTCCAATCTTGGAAAAGTTTCAACAAGAGGGATTAATAAAGGTTATCCGTATTGATCTGGATCAAAATCGGCCTCTGGGGCAGATGTTTGGCATTACTGCAATTCCTACGTTGCTGTTTTTTAATAACGGTGAACTCATAGAACAGAATATTGAGCTTGATGGAAGGATTTTAGTCAAGAATGGCATCATGGTAGGGGCGGCTGGTGAAGACGTGATGCGCCAAATAATCGATCAAATGTAACTAATAACCATACCCCATTTCTTTTATTCTCTTTTTATTCTCAAATTTTTGTTAATAATTTTTATTATGAACTAAGACAAATAAGACTCTGATTCAAATTAAAAACTTATTAATTGATTAAAAATTTTTTTGAAATAATATTTTTGATATAAAACGCATTAAATAATAACTTTATAGATTTTAACGATGAACTTAACAAGAAGCGAGCTAAAAGCCGCAGATGCTACGATGAATCAGTTACGGAACGCTATTTATCATCTTGGACGATTTATGGGTAAAAATGGTGTCGAAGATCTGGCAACACGGTTTCACCAAATGGGAAGAAATATTGCTAAAACCTATTATGCATATTGGAATCCCATCGAAATGGTCTCTCTGAATAATATTAGGGATGTGATTGCTACGATATATAAAGAAATTTTAAATAGCTCTGTAGGGGTGGAAATAAATAATACTGAAAAGGTGATTGTCGTGCGAGATTCTGGGTGCGCATTATGTAAATACCATTATGAAGATATTGAAATTGCGGGTTGCGAGATTCTATTAGGATTAATCTCAGAATATATCAATCAAATTAACCTCCATTCGAAAAAAAACCCAGAGATTTTTATTGAACCCCTTAATGTTCAAGAATCACGAGCATATGGAAATAAATCGTGTATACAAATTTTCAAATATAAAAGGAGTGAGACTTAATTATGGGCGTAGTTAAATGGTTGATGAAAAAGATTACCAAGGCTTTCGGGGAAAATACCTCTTCACTTTTCTATACTCTTCTTTATAGAGAGATTTTAAAAGAAATAAATGAAATTACTAAGGATGAAGACCTCAGCTTAGTAGTGATGAGGGAGATTGGTAAAAGGGCTGCCGAAGAATCTTGCGAACGACACTCGGCTATCTTTAAGTTTATGCCAGGAACTCCGGGTAAGGTATTAGATTATTTCGAGATTCTATGGGTGGTCGTGTTTGGAAAAGAATTAGAAGAATTTACGTATGAAGAAATTCCTCAAGAGAATTCTTTATATAATAATTACGTATTAAAGATTGAAAATTGTCCAATTTGCGCAGATTATGGAAGCTCCGCCGAGGATACCTTTGACCTTACCAAATTACCACAAGATTCTGAGGGAATGGCCTGTGGATTATGCGGAATGTTGCAAAGTGTAGCAAATTTTATCTTAAAAGTGAAGGATAACAATTATCGCATATCTATTAAGGAAAGAAAATGCAAAGCACGGGGAGATGAATGTTTAGAATTATTCTGTGAGGTACACGAACTAAATCAATGGAAGAACCTAAAACTTTCCGAAAAAGAACGGGACCTCCTCTCCAAAGTACATCTAGAGGAGGAAGAAGAAGAAGAGTATCTTCCAACCAGTAAATTAGATATTGTTGATAAACTACAAGATGCTTTTTCTCTGGACAAATTAGAGGAAATTATCGATGAACCTATGGAAACGGTAAAAGAAAGAATTGCAACCCTCATTCAAGATAAATTAAGCATGGAACCATCCAAATTTTTTGAATATTTTAGAAATTATGAAGATGATATGATTCGTATCATAGGATTCTTAAGTATTCACTTGCTAAATGAATATGGTGGATTTATTGAAAAACTCTTAAAAAATGATACCTTCGCAAAAGCATTTGGATATCTATTTAAACAGTTAAAAGACTTGGTGCTCCTATTTATTCCCTTAGATGTGGTAAATGACTATCACACTCTCTTAATTGAATTCTTAGAAGGATTAGCTCCTCCAGAAATGGTTGAAAATATACAACACTTTTCGGGTAGAGATGATATTAATTTCCTCTTTGAAGGTGCTCAAATTGCCCTCGAAGATCTTGGAATTAATTTTACGGAGTTAAAGGAAAATATCTGGGAGGAATTGAGTAAACAAAGAGAGGATGGATTAGTCTCGGCAGAACAAACATCAATAGAGAAAACAAAAGAGCAATTCCCAAAACTAATTCAAATAATGCAAGAAATTGTGATGCTCTTTACCGAGATTCTTACCCTCCCCATACGAGTTTTGATTTCGGAAGGACATTATGGTATAAAAACCGCTGTAAATTCTGTGGTGTCTGAAGAAGAAGGATTGGCAGGCTCCATCAGAACGCGGTTTGATAATATATTCGAAAACCTCCAAGCACTGCGTCAATAACGCTAATTTTTTTAATTTTTCAGCAAAATTTTTACTTCTTTTTCAATTTTTATATTCTCATTTTTAGCATTTTCACTACAATTTAACTTAGTTCCCCTTATCGAACTACTCCTTTCTAAATAGTACCGAGTATTTTTTTGCAATTTGATCTTTTTATAGTATTACGAAAGCTTTACATCTTCTCTTTCATTCGTGCACATATGAGAAAAACTACAAAAATGCATCGGAAAGCAAATTCCAAACGTATTTCTGAAGGCACTTCCGTGCATTATCGTGCGATCCATGAACCTCTTCTCCAATTAGATCTATTACACTCGCTTCTGGCCTTTCACACAAAAAAATTATACCTCTCAAGAATATTTTGGCGCATTAGAAGGGACAGCAATTCGATAAATGAGTGCTAAACAATTTTCCTTACTAGTACGAACCTACGGTCGCAGCTGTCCTTCTCCCGAGCAATTAATGAAATGTTGCAGAAACACCTCTCCTGAAGCCATGACTACATTCGTCAATGATGCATTAGCAGCGCAATTTACGATTTTTCCGAGGTATTTACACAAGCCGATAAAGAAATTTCGCACTGTTATTATAGATTTCCATAAAGATTGTTATTACGGTACCGAAGATAATCCTTATGTGAAAAAAAGTAAAACCTATAGAAGTACCACGCTTTCTTATGAATGTATTACCGCAGATTTGTATTGCTCAAAAGGAATAATCACTGTTGCATTTCTTATTCGTCTGTCAGGAGCCTCTGTTTCTAAGCTGGCAATAAAACTTATGGAACCAGTAGAAAATCTTTTGAAGCCCCAGATTGTATTATTTGATGGAATATTTGCTACAATTAAGTTTCTCGACTTTCTCAGTAATAAAAAAATAAAATTTTTGGGAAGAAAATCCAAGACACCTCGAGTCTAAGAACATGAAAACACGTATTATTCGGGAGGAGACCAAATGAAATACCGTAAATGGCGCCCTATTTGTATACAAGCTAACAACTCAAAAAAAAAATCTTACCGTCGTTATCTGTGTTCAAGAAGAACATGGGGAGAAAAAAATGCTTGTCAAATCTATTGGATGGACTATTACTCCGTATTATGCAGATAAATTGTATGGAAAACGATTTGGTATTGAAACTGGATATCGAGACAAGCATAAATATCAGATTTTTACCTGTACAAAAATTCTTAGCACGCGACACATGTTTTTTTTTGATGGCAATAGTGGTCTGGAATTGTTGGCAATTCTTTCGCATATGGGTTAGAATCTTAAAATCCTATTTGAATACCATCCTCCGATATCCCCTTCTCCGCCTTGCACTCACATAGAGTAAGATAGAGCTTATAGACATATTTTCTATATAGCAAATGCCTTTAAAAGCATGAGGTAATTGAAAAAATACTCGGTACTGTAAAAGGGGGAGTGTTCTTGAGGAGACAGGATAAATATCTTTCCCTAATTAATGAAACTTAATGAAAGAAAAGGTAATTTCATAATTGCTTTAAGGAATAGTTGGGGGTATCAACGACAAAAAATCACTAGTAAACAAAAACAAAAAAATCTTTTGCTTCGCCTCCAGTTATGAATCGCCC
>SHMU01000139.1 GCA_008080765.1 Promethearchaeota archaeon
TGTGAAAACGATGGCACGGAAGAAAAAAACCACCAAATCGCCCCGACAAAACAAATCGAACAAGACTCTTAATCATTCAATGCAAAACACGGGCTCGTTGGGAAGATTTGTCCAATTCTTAACCTATAAAGCACAAAAAATAGGCAAAAGAGTAATAAGAATTGATGAATCATACACCACACAGACCTGTGCGAAATGCGGGAAAAGAGTAAAGCGTTCATTGTCCGAGCGTACTATTACTTGCGAATGCGGTCATAAGATGGATAGGGACTTAAATTCCGCCGTGAATATCATGGTAAAGTTCTTGACATCCGATGACTTATCGCATCAACCCTCCTTGAAGGAGGAATCCTTTCTACGCACGTGGAAGGGGTTTACCGCGACACACAGCCCTAAGATATGCCCGTCAGCTAATGCTTAGTGGACTCGCGGGAATCCCCGTCCTTTAGGGCGGGGAGGCTTCAATCAAACCAGAGAGAAAAATTTTAAAAGAAATGAGACTATTAAAGGGAGTCTTTCTAATTCTCTGATATCAGTAAAATTAAGAATGGACTCCATATTTTTTATATTTTTTGACTTTTTTTAAATAAATAACAACCTAATAAATTTTAATTTGGTGAAGCTAATATGATGCGACAAAGTTATGAAACCCTTTTTAGATGCCCTACGTGCGGTAATATGGGCGCACTATATCTCGCAAAAGTTGATGGCGCTCAATTAATTATCAAACAGAGATGTTCCCAGCACGGGGGCAGAGATTTTAGGCTTCCTTTAAAGGAATTAGATTCTTATAAAGACCTTATTCGAGATGGAATCTATCGCTGTTATTCTTGTGGAGGTCCTGCCCTACCAGGTCCTGTAAAGTACAGCGGAGCATATGCAATAATTAATTGTGTGTGTCAAACTAATCACACCAGTCAAAAAACTCAGAAAATTTGGAGTACAATTTATTTAGATATCATTAAAGAGCAAAAAGAAGGACTGGAACCGGCAATGCAACCGATTAAGGAAAAAGTACCGGAAGTACCAAAACCAGAACCTATTTCCCGAGAACCAGAGATTGAGCCTCAGCATCAGCCTGTCCCGGAAAGGCTCAGTGTATGCCCCAGCTGTGGTACAGACTTGGAGGGGAACGAGAAATTCTGCGGGATCTGCGGCTCAAAACTAACTGATTAATTTTTTTACTCTTTTTATTATTTCTATATTAGAACCTAAAAGATCTCATAGTTATTATTCTAAATAATTTTATATTGATAACATATTCATTTATACTACTAATCTTTTAAAATAGATAATAGCTAATTCTTTAAAAGATGGATTTCCCCGATTTTAATTTGATTTTAGTTCTAAGTTTTCCTTCAATAGACAAAAGATGTTTTTCTTTTTGGTTTTAGTAATATTGATAGAAGAATGAAGAAGCAATTTAATTGATTAAATCATTCTTTTTTCTATTAAACGAGTATCTAATTGATTAAGCGGTAATTAGCGATAAACACCAAGTTTAAATATATACAATAGTATATTATCTATGGAAATTATTTAACAGGAAAAATTTCAGTTAAAGGGGTACAAATATGAGTTTAAAATTAAATGAGAGAGGAAGAAAGTGTGGATTTTGTGGTAATTACGACGACAAGAAAGAGAAATGCTTGTTGTTTAAAAGAAAACTTTCCCCAGATTATTATTGTGTGGTTGACGGGAATAATGTATTTTTCATAAATTCGCATTAAAATCTTAATTCTAACCCCTTATTTTTTACTTCATTTTTAAATTACATACCCCGCTTATTTTTTATCGTTGCAAAGAAAGCGTTAGTTATAGAGAAAATATTCTAAATTTGGCATATATCAAAATTACGTAAATTAATAATAGAGTCTGAAGAAAAAAGGAGTAAAAAATATTTATATATGCGAATCAAATGCATTTCCCTTATCTTCAATGACTCTTCCACTAAATTTCCCGTATTTTTTATCAAAACGACGGTTCTTTTTGATTTCCACCCATTTCTCTCGATCGCCCTGCCCCCAATGGATATCTGGAAAGTCGCAATCAGCCTCAATATCATCTATGTGTTCTCCAATATGATAAATACAAGGAGCACAGTCATCTCTCCAGATTACAAATGCTTTATCGTCCCGAGGACAGAGAAATCCCGTAAGATTAGAAAGATATTTGCTCAGATGTCTAAAAGGATTTAGATCACCGCTAAAGTCTTTATTTAGAATTTCTTCTTGAGAAAGTTCCTGTTTTAATCTATGAAAAACTTTATAAAACTGTGTCAGATTCCCATAGGAAACAAAATCCAGCGAATAATTGTTAATATTACCATATAAGATAATGATTTTATGCTTGGTATTGTTTAAATCTCTGATGAAAATTTCTTTCACATTAGTCTGCGCCCTAATAGTTGTATTCATGGCAATGGTAGCAAGTTTGGCTGAAAGCTTTGAACAGAAAACTTCAATCATCTCTTCATCAGCATTTTCATCTAAATTATCGAAAAATTCTGCATTATAAAGTTTTGAGATTATGGGTAATCCTTGTGTAGAGAGACCACAATAAAGGAGTTTGTTTTCTTTAATATAAGGATATTCGGTGGGACTTATTTTGTTTCTAATCTCTTCGGATTTTAACTTATCGTTGTATTGGATTTTTAAAAAGTCCGTTTTTACTCCTATTACTTCCTCCATCATAGAGCGTTTCGAGGGCTTTAATAAAGACTCCGGATCGGGATAAAATTGCTCTACTTTTTTCTGATATTCAGAAAGCATTTTATAGCTTTCTTGTGAACTAGGATTAAAATCGCCACTTATGCAATAAAAAAGATTATCCCCTTTTTCTGTCACGATGTGTTTTATTAAGATCCTCTCTTCATTACCCTTATTGTTATCCCTATCTTGAAAATAAATACAATCAAGACGCCATATATTATTAATACTTTTCATTAATTTCTCAACAAACAAAATACTCTCAAATAAGTTATATTTTTCCTTATCAGAGCAATATAAGATATCCTCATTGAGGATAATAGCGAAAGCGCTTATCATATCAGTTTACTGAGCCATTAATTGGAACGACTATTTTGATCGATAATAAAAAGAAATTACAACATAATATTAATTTTTCTCAAAATATTGTTATCTCCATTTTCTCAAAACTTTTTTCGGAACTCTATCTTTGTAAACAAAACGTAATATAGAGATCTTGGCAATAAATAACAGCTAAAGAGATAAATTCAATTCTATTGTAAAAGACTCAATTATTAATATTAACAATCTTTTTATAGGTTACAAAAAAAGTGGTAATTTAATCTACAATTTGAAATGAAGATTCTTAAGCTAATTGAAAGAAAGAAAGTACATCAAGCTGCGGAATTATTACTCAGTTCCGAATCGGCAATCGCATTAACGGGAGCGGGTGTGTCGACGGAATCTGGTATTCCAGACTTCCGGGGCGAGGGAGGAATCTGGGAGAAATATAAGCCTGAGATATATGGTAACATAAAATCCTTCATCGAGGATCCACGGAGATTCTGGGAATTAGCAGAGCGGGTTGCTCCCAAATTATTTAAAGCAAACCCTAATCCAAGTCATACAGCCTTAGCAGAATTAGAAGATATGGATATTATTAAAGCCACAATTACCCAAAATATTGATGAATTACATCAAAAAGCGGGTTCAGTTATTGTTTATGAAGTACATGGTAATATAAATCGCTTTATTTGTTTTGGATGTCGTGCCAGCTATACAAAAGACCAAGTTTTGCGAAAGCTAAAGAAAGAAAAAAATTATCCCCCCCGATGTGATATGTGCTCCGCCCCCTTAAAGCCTTCTGTAGTTCTCTTTGGGGAATCCTTACCTACCTTCGAAATCTATCAATCACAAGCATTAGCCGAAAAAGCGGATGTGATGTTAATTGCAGGCTCCTCGCTTTCCGTAGATCCCGTTGCAGACTTACCCCTATACACCCTCAGTAATGGCGGTAAGTTAATTATTGTAAACGACGCTCCAACTCATTTAGATGAACGAGCAGAAGTAGTACTTCGTCATAAGACGGGCAATATCTTACCTCTAATTGTTGAGGAAATAAAGAAATTAAAACTCATTCGAGAAGAAGATGAGAAATCTTCTAGTTAAAAGATATTAAATTTATGATATTAAATTTATTCTAACTATAATTTTGTTTAATGAAGAGAGAAATAAATGTAATTAAAAAAGATTGGCGCACTATCGATTTATCAGTTGGGTTGATCTATCCCAATATCTATATGCTGGGAATTTCATCATATTCTATTCGTCTCTTATATTCAATTATTAATTCATACGAAAATGTTGCATGTGAGCGCATTTTTCTTCCCGAACACATGCGCTTTCCCGCTTCTAAAGATATTACTCCCGAACATTATATTCGAAGTATAGAGAATGGAATACACCCCATTGAGTTTGACATCTTAGGATTCTCAATTCATTTCGAAAACGATTTTCGTAATATTTTATGGTTATTGGAGAAAAGTAATATACCACTCTCCCGAGAAGAGCGAATGAAAAGAAGAGAGAATAAAAAGGAATATTATCCGTTGATAATTGGAGGGGGACCTGTCGCAACTTCCAACCCACTTCCCTTAAATAGTATTTTTGATGTGTTTTTTCTTGGAGACGCAGAGCCTCTTTTAGAGGAATTCTTTCAATTATTTTTAACCTTCAAGGGTGAAAACCTTTCTTTTGAACAACTCTTAATTCAGTTAAGCGCAATAGAAGGGTTATATATACCCATTCTAAATAATATTCCTAAAAGAAAAGTACTTTTTGATTTGGATGAATTTGAAATCCCTCCATTCCAATTAATTACATCTACAAAAAATACCACAGGAGGGTTTGAAGAGAGTTTTTTTATTGAAGTGAATAGGGGATGCCCTTTTGAGTGTAAATTTTGTATTTCTTCTTTTCATAACCGTCCTTTTAGAAATCATAGTTTTGAAAGCATAACCACAACGCTCAATACAGCAGTAAATAACTTTGAATTCCCTAAAGTCAGTTTAATTGGTTCCTGTGTTTCTGCACATCCCGAATTTTTCCAGATCTGCCAATTAGTCCTCGAAAAGCATAAGAAGTTAGCAGTGCCTTCCATACGAATTGATCATATTACCCAAAATATTCTCAATATCTTAGGAGAAGCTCAACTTAAAACTATAACTATCGCTCCAGAGGCCGGCTCAGAGTTTCTGCGTTATACCTTAGGAAAAAAAGTTTCAGATAATCTTATATTTCAGAAACTAAAAGAGATTAAAAATTCTTCGATTAAAAATGTGAAAATGTATTTTTTAATTGGACTTCCGGAAGAAACGGAGGACGACATTGAGAGCTTAATTACAATGATAAAAAGATGTGATGAATTTGCATTTCAAAAAAATGCATTGCGAATCAATATTAATCCCATGGTTCCAAAAATGAATACACCCTTTCAAAAAAATGTGTTTTTCTTTAAGAAAAAAAACCAAGTAATTTTGAAAGAAAGATTCCATAAAATCAAAAAAGCATTAGGTCCTTTAAAATCAGTTCGGCTCAAAATCGGGGATATCAATACGCTTATAAATAATGCGTATATGCAAACACTTTTTTCTTTAGGGGATAGAAAGCTAAGTAAAGTACTAATTGATTATTACCGACAAGGGGCTACTTATGGCGTACTCAAGAGGGTTATGGCTCAGAGCAGCTTATCTGGTGACTTATATTTATCAAAGATAGAAGAGGGATATACACCTTGGATTATTCAATGAAAATCTCTTTGAAGAAGTTCCTTATCTATTTTCTACTAAAGCTCATTTTTTACAGATATTATCAGCTTTCCTAATAATCTTATCCATGAGATACTCTGCAATCCCAAACGGAATAGTAATGTTGAAGATTAGCACGAGATAAAACTCTTCATTAATGAATTTAGAAAAGATGAGTTCACTTTCAGTGGTATAAAAAAGTTTTAGAATGAGTTTGTTCATTATCTTTATTCTAAAATCGATATTTTCCAAGATATAGTTTAGTTTATCATTGGTAAGCGAGGAATATACAATTCTTCCCGCATTATTAAAGAGAATTAACCCTTCTACATCATTCCTAAACAAAAACTTCTTCAATTCTTCCTTAAGAGCAGATTCTCTATTTGTAATGAGTGTATCTTCACTTTTATCTGCATTATTCCCAATTAATTCATCTATATAGATATTCAATTTTTCATCTCTGATATTTTCCATACTAATATCAATTTTTTCATCTCGAATATATTTTCGAATTCTATTGTCAATAGCGTCTATGTAATCTTCTAATATAATGGTGTTAGAAGTCAAATCAGTTAAAAAGCCGTAAGACAAATTGTAGCGTTGGATAATTACAATTTCTAAAGGACTCATGTTAACCTTTTTCACTTTTTTTCCAACCATTTCTTTTGAAAAGGACATTAAGGCACAGCAGAAGGCAGAGATCAATTGTTCTTCCATTTGATATGTATTAGTAAAATTTCTACAATAAAGGCATACACCTCCTTCATTAAAGATAAAAAAATAGTGGATAAAGCCTTGTTGTTCTTCGATTTTACTTATAATGGGTAATTTAGTATTATTTTCTATCGTCACACTACTCTTTTTTTATGAAAATATAAAAAACCCTCATTTTCTCAGTTTCTCTCAGTAACATATCGATATTCTTAAATATAAAAAAAATAGGAGGTGTTATTTAGGAGGTGTTATTTAGGAGGTGTTATTTAGGAGGTGTTATTTAGGAGTTGAATTTTTGATTCGTTCTTTTTCTATTTGTTTCAGTTTGTCAACTTTATTAGCATCTCCAAAAACGACAGCATCCAAGAGTAGATAAGTCACAATATATGCAAAAGGATATAAAATAATCCATACAAGAATCCCGAGAAATTTAGTGTTTATGAGGTTTCGTTTTACTTGCATTATTTGAGGAAACCGTTTGCAAATAAGCTTTTGTTCATTTTTTTCACTCACGATTCCCTTTCTATTATACCCTTGTTGATACTCATTTTGTCTCAAAAAGGAACGGAAGTCTCTATAAATCCAAATGAACCAGCCTGCTAGATAGTCTTTAGCATTAAATGTCCGAATGGAGTAATCCAAGACATTAAGTTGTCGCTCTTCGCTAAATTTTAGTTGTTTTTCCCAATCTGCATGAACACCATATTTCGCACCTGCACCAAATTCCGTATAAATCCAAGGTTTATTGAATGTCGGCGTACGCATTACATCCAGCATAAAACTTATCATTCGAGGGGATCCGACATACCAGCCAAAGTAAAAATTAATAGTGGCAACATCCGCATATCTTCGGGTAAGATCGGTGAATAATTTCATCGAGACATAGGTAACAATTCTCGTGTCATCATGCATCCTGGTCCATTCCATTAATCTTCTCATAAATTTCGCTACTTCGGGACGTTCGATGGGAATCTCGTTTCCCACACTCCACCAGATAACGGAAGGATGGTTAATATCTCTTTTTATCAGATTCCTCATCATTTTTGCTGCCGTCCTAAACGTTTCATTGCTTTTAAAGTTACAGGCCCAATATACAGGAATTTCTTCAAGAATAAGCATTCCTTTTTTATCGGCAATTTCTATTAGGGATTCATCATGGGAATAATGAGCAGTTCTTAGAGCATTAAAACCAAGAGATTTCATAGCTTCAATATCCTTCTCCCGTTCCTCGTATGGAATAGTTCGTCCAAATGGCATTAATTCTTCGTGTAAACTAACACCTTTCATAAATAATCGCTGCTTGTTTAAATATAGATTCGTACCTCGGATTTCTATTTCTCTAATCCCAAATTCAGTCTCATAAAGTAAATTATTTTTATTTTCATTGTATATCTTGAAAGCATAGAGATGAGGGTAATCAGGAGACCATAGCTTTGCATTGGGAAAAGTAATCTGAATTATATTATCATTTCCCCTTATGTGAGATAGGGTTCCTTCGAAAAGAGGTGTAGATTTCTCACTCTCAACAATTGTCCATTCAACGGAAAGTTCACCAACAACCTTCACTAAAATTTCAATTTGACTACTAGTTCTCGACTTCAATTTGCTTTTTATCACTACTTCATTGATACGATTCTTATCTAAAAACAATAGCTCAACATCTCGATAAATCCCTCCCCAGTTAAACCAATCAAATGAGCCTGCGGGTACTCTATCCGCCATTCTAATATTATCCGTACATACTGCTAGAAAGTTCTTTTCTTTAATAATTTGTTTGCTCAAATTAAAATGAAATGGTGTAAATCCCCCGTCATGCTCTCCAAGATACGTGCCGTTCAGCCAGACTTTTGTATTATAATTTGATCCCTTAAAAGAAAGTTTATAATCAAAAATCCCGTTTAAAAGGTTTTTATCTAACCTGAATTCGTAAAAATGCCAAAAGACTCCCTCATATACTTCCAACCCTCGTAGTGTATTAAAGCTAGTGGGAATATTGATTTCTAATAGTTCTAATCCACGTTTGACAGGGTTACCAGAAATATACCATTCTTGATTCATTCCTTCATTCAATTTATCGGCTATGCCTTGCCAAACGCCATTAAGAGAAATTTTTTTCATTTGTATATTCAATTTTTTACTAATTATTGCAAAAAAATATTTGATTCCTATTGAATAATGATAATACGGTTCTTTCAAACCAATATGTATCATATAAAAATGTATACTTTGTCAATTTGACTTATCTCTCTAATGATGAAATCTATGAGCTCACGAAGTTCTCCCAATGCCGTTTTCATCAATTGTTTTTCTGCGGAAATAGGACTCGCTACATCTTTATGTTCTTCCCATTGTGTTAATTTCTTACCAATATACATTTCCGCGATAGTAATCGGAGTTTGTACTTCGCGGTCAATGATATGCCCACGATGAGTATATATAAAAATTTGATTCTTGCAGGTCATTCTTTTTCCGTATTTTAGACACGTTCGAGAAGTATCTCTTGGGTCTTCATATTCACTTCCAATGTCTATGAGTTTTAAACCGCCAGTAAATCTATATATAGGTGCATGTTGTTCGAGTAATTGTTCTTAAGTCGCAAGATCTCATCTTTGCCCGGAGATGACAGGTTTGAATAAAGGAAGGTCTGTCGTTCTTTACTTGAAATACCTAATATTGTCCGTATCTCTTATATGGGACTTCAATGTTTACCTCCTGCTGTTTTTAACTCTTTGATTTTTCTGACGTAAATCCACTTCTTTACCGTGAGAACAAATACACCCAAGAGTCGTGAAGCTTTACCCATCCGATACAACCAGGCACCTAAAAACTCTCTCACTACGATATAAAACTAAATCAAATGGATTTAAAAAAAATGAGACTGATGAACTACTGATTTACCCTTTTTCTGTTTTAAGACCCTAAAAGGACTAAAAACAAGACCCTATTTGCATATTACGATAAGGAAGTCTGAGCATATCATATTCCATTACTAAATCTTTAAAATAGCAATCTTACCACCATTAAGACTTAGAAATTAGTTTTTCAAAATCGCTATTTTTGAGTATGCTAATAACATTTTATGGCAATTAAAACTGAAGGTTTAAATAGAATGGGGATAGATAAATTAATAAGAACAAATAAAAAAATAGTTCTCAAAACTAAAAACTAATTAAAAAAAGTGGAGGAATGAATTAAATTATGGCAGACGCCTTGTTCGTCAAGTCTAAAATCCGAGAATACATCAAGGAAAAGGGATGTAATACTGGTGGAGATGTAGTTGATGGGGAAAAGCTTAACAGTAGAATCATTGAGATCCTTGATCGTGCGATAGCTCGGGCAAAAGGGAATGGTCGAAAGACAGTTCAAGAGAAAGATCTCTAAGTTATGTAAAAATTGAGATCTGTTTACTCATGAAAATGTTTTAAATTAATCTTTTTTTTTCTCTTTCTTTTTTCTTATTGGTATCATTTTATTCTTGTAAGAATGTGAGCAATCGTGAGACAACAGCATCAGTTTCTTGGGAAAAAAGTGCATGCCCGCTATTTCCAAACTTTTCCATTTGTGAAAAAGGGATAAGATCGTGGAGAATATCTGCATTTTTAGGAGGGAGAAGAATATCTTTTTCTCCGTGCATAATTAGTGTAGGAACCGATAAAGTTTTCAATTTTCGACAGGTATTATGAGAGAAGATGGCTTTTCCTTGTCTTTGATAATTTTCTGCCGAAATGGGATATTTAATCATATTTTCCTTTGCCTCCTCAATGTTATTGGGATTGTTAGCAATATATTCTTCAGTATATAAAAGCGGGATCATCTCGCTCATAATCTCTTCAATGGGACGCCCCTTCCTAGGTTTCATGAGTTTTTGTAAAACATCAGGTCCAGGGGGTACACTTTTTGAACCGCCACAATATGTTGAGCAGAGAATCAGCTTAATTACTTTTTCCGGAAAGTTTAAAGCAATATGCTGAGCGATCATTCCCCCCATAGAAATACCTAAAATATATGCTTTAGAAATGCCGACCTTCTCCATCAGATTCACTGTATCTTCGGCTAAATCTTTCAATGTAAATTCAGTACCAGGATCCTCAGATCTTCCCGTACCTCGATTATCAAAAATCATCACTTTATATTTTTCACTTAATTGAGTAATGAGATTTTCATCCCACCATTGAGAATTGGCACTTAGACCCATTATCATAACTAACGGCATGTCTTCACCATGTAACTCATAATACATTTCATATCCATTTATTTTTGCTTTAGACATAGTTAAAACACTCCATTTGGTAATTTTTTCAATATTTTCAGTTATATATTAAATTAATTTATTAATTCTTTTAAAAAGAATTTAAATAATTATAGACAATCTATAATTAAAAGATTATATTCAATAATTCATAATATTATATTTCAAAATGGAGTGTT
>SHMU01000140.1 GCA_008080765.1 Promethearchaeota archaeon
CTCCGATGACCGATTCCATAGCATCGTTAGGAAGAGTTCTAGTTACAAGCCCACAACGTTAGTGGTGGGTAATTGACTTCTATAATATTAAGTTAAAAATAATAAAAGCCTTTTTATATATAATTATTATAGCACGCAAGTTAAATAATTTATAACTAGAGTATGATTAGAGGTTAATATATATGGGATTGAGACGTATAGATGATGAGATAAGTCTAAAAGAAGCAATGCAAAAGAAAGCTGCTGAATTGCGCATGAAAGAAATGAAAGCAAAAGCATCGGTCAAAAACTTAACGAAGGAACGGCTAAGTGAGCTGGCAAAAAAACACGGTGTTCTTTTAGCTCTTAATCCGGAATTAAAAGAAGATGTAGCATATCTCCAAAAAAAGTATGGCATCCCCTCTTCTCGGATTATTAAGGAGCAAATTGATGAAGAATCCGTTTTAAGCAAACGATTCAACAGAGTAGATCATGAAAAATTAGGAATGCTTGCCTACCAAAGAGTACTCTTGCGAAAAGACGAAATTGGAGCGGGCTTAATTCCTCTCTCGGAAGTATTTGAATTAATCAATACCGGACAATTAAAAAGTACTATTGATATCAATGACGCTGCAAAAGCGATGGAGAAACTCGAAAAGAATGGGGTTATCGAAAGCATTGAACAGGTCAGATCGGGTGCTGTAATGGTGCAATTTTTTCCAATTGAATATACCCAAGATGAGCAGCAGATTATTGAATTGGTTAAGGAAAAAGGCGAGGGCGTAATTTCCCTAGAAGCAGTAATCGATGAATTAGGGTGGACACAAAGTAGAGCACTTAAATCATTACAATCCTTGGAAGATAGTGGAGTCGCTAAGTATACCGAGTCCATCTTGAAAGGAAAACAATGGTTCTTCCCCAGCATTTAATGTTCAAGGCTCTTTTTTGAAGTTCTCTCTTCAACATACATTCTAAATTAAATTAGATTATTAAGAGCATCATACAATCTTATGATAATAGTCAAGATTTTCATTTAAAATCTATTTGTGCTTTGAATAGTTTCCCTCTTGCCTTGATTATGCATACTTTTGCCTTGGAAGTAATTTTTATATGGGCATCTTCAATGATTACGAGTGGAATCTTTCCTTTTATCAGAACTTCATGAAACTAATTAATAATCATTGAATAATACTCCTCGACATCATCGCCGTTTCTTTCAGTATTAAATTCTTTAGTTTTAAGATCAATAGACAGAGCTTCTTTGGGTGTATAATGATAAAAGGGGTCAATCATATATCTCCCAAGTCGTCGACACGAGGTTCTAATCGCTTGATTGGCAATATTCTGCAGCCTATTTAACTTCATACCATGATTTTCCTTTTCTATATTCTTAAATTTTTATAAAAATTTTTTAGTTAATATGACTCAAATCACTATTGAAGTATAATGTCTTTCTTTTAACTTGAATCAAATTTATCCTTACTATATTAAACAAAAATCAAAAATGAGCGCATTTTGTTCATTCTTTTAAATGTCATTTCTTATTAGAACATTATTCAAGAATAATTTTAAATGCAATCTTTCCGTCATCCAATTTTATTAGTTCCGCTCTTTTATTTTCGGAGAGTAATTCAATTATCTTCTCAATATCCTCTTTTGGAAGATTATTAAATTCTTTTCTCGCTTCTCTGACTTCATATACAAGGATCGGTTCTAGCTTTCCTATTTCATAGGCCCATTCATAAATCTCTTCTGCCAATAGATCCAAGGTTTTCCAATAGACGCGTAATTTTTCCTTCTTCTTTGATAGCCATCGTGCCAAATCTTGCTTTACCAGCTTATTGCTTATTTCTTGAATAGCCTTTTTTCGGTTTTCAAAATTGGAGAAAGGTTTTTGAGTATAAAGTTGTCGTAGGTAGAGAATATGCAAAATTGCATATTTTGCATAATCAAAAAGTACTTTCGACCATTCATTGCACCATGATTCGAAATCATTGGGGTTTTTTGTCTTATTGGGAATCTGAAACATATATTCATAACGAGGTTGCTCAAGCCAAGGATACTCTTTGAGTAGTTTTTCATATGGAGATAATTCCTCTTCAATGAGCCCCGTTTCTCCTACAATTTCTTGTTCTAGCTTCTGTAATTGAGATTCAATATAAGAAGCTCTTTTTTCATAGGTTTTATGGTCCTCTTTTGCTAATTCCTCACTCAATAATGAGTCAAGTTCTTGAAAGGAGTCCTCTATTTGTTCCGATCCAGCAGCTTCTTTAGGAGTCTCGGTTACTGCGGGAGTTGCTTGCTTAACTAATATTTCTGCTTCTTTTTCGCTCTGAACTTCAGTTTTGACTTCTATTTCTTCTTCTAATGCCTGCTTTTGTTCTTCCTCTTTTATCTTTCGCTCTTTCTCTTTTTGTGCCTTAAGTTTTCTTAAACGATATAACTCTTCTCTGAGTTTTTGTAGTTCTCTGTCGGTTTTTTGTTTTAATTCCTTAGATATTTCTTGTACTTCATCTTTTCGTTTTTCCATTTATATCCCTTTTATCAACCGTTTATTTATTATGTATCCTTTCTCTAACTTAATCCCACTAATATTCCCCATATTGTTCTGCCCACTCACCATATCTCTGCAGTTCTTGTTGGTCTATCATTGGTTTCACTTTTTTCAAAGTTTTTTTGAAATCGTCTAAAGTAATATCTCTCACCTTTACCTCTTCATTAGGATTTTCCAATAACCCCGTTGCATCCAATTCTCGTATTGGCATCATAATAACCTCTCTACAACAATTAGAAATATCTCGCCCCGAATATCCCTCTGATCTAACTCCTAACTCGATAAAATCATCCTCTTCTAAAGCCATATTCACCCCCCTTGTGTGAATCCTAAAAATCTCTGCTCTAGCTTCCAAGTCTGGTAAGGGAACATATACTTTCTTTTGAAATCTACTTAACATAGCATTATCAAGATCCCAAGGACGATTCGTAGCACCTAAAACCAATAAAGGTTTATTTTCTGTCGTTTTTAATCCTTGGATTTCGCTAAGTAGTTGTGTTTTTACACGCCTTTCACCGCCACTTTCGGAACCTCCTCCTCTCTTCGTAGCCAAGGAGTCTATTTCATCGATGAAGATTAGGCTTGGAGCTTTTAACCTGGCAATTTTAAATAACGCACTAATTAATTTTTCACTCTCTCCTAACCATTTACTCAATAAATCCGCTGATGAGGCGCTAAAAAATGTGGCATTGCATTCGGAGGCTGCTGCTTTTGCCAATAAGGTTTTTCCACAACCTGGAGGACCAAATAGTAAAACTCCAGACCACGGCTTGCGCGCTCCTGTAAACAATTTCGGTTTCAATATGGGGAGCACAATTGCTTCTCTTAAAACCTGTTTACTACTTCTTAATCCTGCTATATCGCTCCATTTAACATCAGGCGCTTCTGTTACGATTGTTCCGCTTATCATATCCATTATTTCCTGTTCTTCGTCGGACATCCCCTCATCATCTCCTACTTCTTTCGTGTCCCTTTTAGAGCTCCCTTTTCGTCCTTTTGAACCACTTAAATGTGCACTTAACGCTTTAGCCCGTTCTAGGTATTCTTCAATCTGTTTTTTACATTTTGCATTCATAATGGAATTGTTATTATACTTAATAAACTGAATAAGTGATTCTGCTGCACGCTGATACTTGTTAATTGCTTGTCTGTATTGCCCCTTGCCGTCTAGAGCCACAGCTTCCCGAGCCTCACGAACTGCAAAATTATATAGCTTAGAATCGAAATTTGACATTTTTTAGAGTATTATTTGTTTTTATAGCTTCTTAAATAATTTAATAATATTAATTATTACTAAAATAGTGTGGAGTTAAATAAATTTTTATTTTCATCTTTTTATAGAATTTTATTAACTAAGCCCTATTATCTCCTTTTGATTTTTATGTTAAAAAATTGCGTGTTTGGAAAAGGAAGTGCCGAGGAGTTCCTTTATTTGTGGAAAGATATGCCCCTTTGGGGTCCATAAAAGGGAGATTTCACTAACATGTTAAGTGGGGCTATATGTCAAGCTCAAGGCTTTCTGTTATTGGTCACTCAGACATCCCGTCAATTTGGCATGGATTTAAGAAAGTCTGTGGAGAAGTGTCCGGATTTTCTGCAAAGGTTCTAAATTTCTCCCTTTAAAAAGTTAATCATAACTGGTTGCGTGGAGGGGTCGCAATTTCAGATCTAATTATTGCCTAAGCCCAATGGTATATGATAAAAGAAAAGATAAATTCATTAAATACACTAATTATAACTGGATGAACTTAAGAAGCAGTATTCCCAGATGAAGTTAAGAAAGCATTTAAAAACTCTTTTTTAAAGACTGTTTAATAATAATTTAGAATAAACTATTATAATTAATTAGATTTCTATATAATAGATGGACCAAATAAGTTTTTAATAGGCAATTTGTATTATATAATTAATAAATAAGAATAAGAAAAAAATTAGAAGAAAGGAGAAAAATAGCTATGGGATTGCTAAAAAATCTTTCTAACTGGCTACAAGGAGGTAAAACAGATAATTCCGTCCGATCAGCAGCTATAAAATTACGCGTATTTAACAAACGGCTGATGCGACAATCAAAAAAATTAGAGATGAGTGCAAAACAAGCGAGAGATAAAGCAGTAAGCCTTCGAAAGCAAGGGGATATGAACGGGTCAAAATTCCATGCACGAAATTATCTGCAAACTACAAAGCAAGCAAGAGCGATTGATACGTTTCGAACGAATTTAGAAGGGTTAGTCTTTAAACTGGAGCAAGCAAATGCCATTTCTGATGTAAGTAAGATTGTACAAACCATTGCAAGTTCTGTTTCTGCATTAAAAGCCAATCTTTCAATACCCCAGATTACGGAATTAATGTCAAGTATTGATCTAGATATTCAAGACTTTGAGGTCACCCAAGAAATTACTGCCGATGCTACGGATAACATAACTATGGACACCGCAGTTTCTGACGACCAAGTAACTGAGCTTTTAGGAGAAATAGATGCTGAAATCGGTACGGAAGTTAGCAGCTCTCTTCCCAGTGTTACTTCAAATGAGAAGATCAGCGAGTTAGAAAAAGAACTCGAAAAGCTTAAATCGAAGGATTAAATGCCTTTTTTACCCGCTCTACTATTCCTTCTTAGTTAATAGAGTAAGATTTCTTATAATAATTTATTTTTGCTCTCATTAAGCCCTATACTTCAAACTATGCTATACTATACTATTTCCTATATTAAACCTAGTATTTATAAGAAATAGCATATTAAGCATTTATAATAAATCCCAAAATATTAGTAAGTATCAATAATGGTAAATTGGTTATTTTAATTATCATTATAATACAGCTATAGAGTGGAATTGATAAATATGTTATTTAATAATCTAAGTTTATTTGGTGGATTAATTATTTCTATCATATATTTTTCACTTATTATAATTTCTGCGATGAGACAAGATTGTGTATGACAAGGGAAATAATTCGAAGGACGCCTATAAGTTCTTGGATTCCAAGCACATACATTTCGTCAGCAGCATTCGCCCTTCCATGAAAGTATCGAAACCGCTCTTGGAGGTGCCCTTATCTAAATACGAGGTACTATGGACAAAAAAAAGCGGTCGAAGAGTGTTGGGGTATCGCACTACAACGACCGCATACCTTGGCGAGGGCACCCAAAACACGTTAATCGTTACCTTTGATGAGGATACTTTTGCTTTACAAGAGCACAACCTCAATGAGAGTATTCACAAGGCGCTCATGAACTTGAAGGAATTTATCGAGATACGCTTGAATACTAAGCCACAATGGAAGAACCCTAAAAAAGTGGCAACCAAGATCGAGCGGGATATTCTAACGAACAAGAAATTACGGACAATCATCGACTATTCCATCAGAAAAATAAAGAATGGTTCAGAATTAGAAATAACGTGGATGATTGATGATGCCGGAAAATCGGAATATTTGAAACCCCTTGGAAAATCGCTCATTTTTTCCAATAGAAATGAGTGGAGCAGCGTAGAAATCGTGAAAACCTATAGGGCGCAAATTGACGTGGAACGACAATTTAAGGAGTTGAATAAACGAGGTAAGATCAGCGTGATGCCCATGTACGTGTGGACAGATCAGATGATAAGGGTACACATGTTCATTAGTGTGTTAGCGTTACTTCTTTCCAATTTTCTTTATCGAAAAATACAATTAGCCGGAGTTGGGGTGTCCAAAGATACGTGTTTTGAGGCCCTGGAAGATATGAAAGAAGTTCGCTTATTTTACGATGATAAAGGCCCACCTGAAGTGCTTCTTACCCGAATGTCGCCCTTACAGCGTAAATTATTCAAAATATTGGACTTGAAGCGCTTTATCGGAGCATAATTTTCGTATAGTTACAAATAAATAATATTTTTCAATTTAAAGCCATAAGCTTTAACTATAAAAAATATCTTTGAAAGTCAAGAATTAAGTATTTTTAGGTATATTCCTTTTTTTATGTTATATTTTATTATATCCAAATTAAAAAGTTGATAAAAACATGAAGCCAGAAGTTATTACCATTGGAAGTTGTACGCTTGATTGCATTTTAGGGATAAAAGATATCCTTCGTTTTGAGTTATTTGAAAAAGATGTTATTAAAAAATATACTGCGATTGAATATAGTAGAAAATTGAATGTTGAAAGTGTCCAATTCGTTCCTGGGGGCTCAGCTGCAAATATTGCGAGTAATTGCTCGATGCTGGGACTTAAGACTACTTATATTGGCATTTTAGGAAATGATTTTTCCGCTAAAATATGCATGGATGATATGGAAAAGCGAGGTGTAGATTTATCCCATATAAAACAAACCGATGAGGATAATACTGCGATTTCTATCATATTAAAAACGGAATGGGGTAAAGATAGAAGTATACTCGCCTATAAGGGAGCAAATGATTTACTCACTCCCAAAGATATTGAAGATGAATTATTTGATGAAATCAAGGTATTTGCCTGGACCTCCCTTACCAAAGAAAAAGCCTGTAAAGCAATTGATAAAGCGATTAAATTGACAAAAAATGCTGGTGGGAAAGTGTTTGCAGCACCCAGCATGAGTATCATAAAAAATAATGAGAAATGGGCGAAGATTCTGATTTCAAAGTCTGATGTTGTTTCATTAAATAAAGAAGAGGCAAAAGAATTTACTAAAAAAGAAGACATTAGCAATATTATCGAACATTTTTCTAATTTAGGTGTAAAGCTTATTTCTATTACTGATGGATCAAATGGATCTTATATATCAGATGGAGAGACGATAGTGAAGAGCGATGTTTATGATGGAAAAGTCGAAGACACAACAGGTGCCGGAGACGCTTTTCTGAGCGGGCTCCTCCTTTCATACCTGCGCAAAATTCCTCTACAAAAAATGGCAAAGATTGCTAGTTCAATGGGATTTCTTGAAAGTTCAGAAGTAGGTGTAAGAGAAGGCTTACCGAGCAGTTTTGAAGATTTAGAACAGTTTGTGGACTCCCATAGTTTAAATCAAAAGACTTCAAAAATCTTAGATTGAATACAATTATAACCTAATATATTTTATATTTTCAGGATGCACTTTAGATTCTCCTAAAATTAATTTTAAAAATTCGATTAATTTTAATTTAATTCTAATTTTAATTAGTATAGAATAGTAAAAATGCGCTCGTAGTATAGAATTTTCAAGGCTTACTTAAAATGTAAAATGGCAGTATGCAAGGTTGCCATCCTTGCGACCCGGGTTCGAATCCCGGCGGGCGCATTTCCTTTTTTTATCATGACCCCTCAAGAACACTACACCTTTTAAGGTGGAGATGAATTGAGGTCTATTTTTTTTGGAACAAAAAAATCCGAAACCCATCGCACTCTAAACTATTTAAACGATGATTTCTTCTTTTTAAGTAACAGAAGAACGATTCGAGAACCAAGAATCATTCCTCTGGTGTACCGTAGGGACTACGGGATGTTACGCCTTCGGAGATAATGTGAGACTTCAGGGGCTCTATTCAGCGTTGCTGGAGCTGTTGTCGAGGAACAAGGAACTTCATCTTGCGAACGATGAATCTCCACCATTCATGGTGGAGTAGTTCAAAATAAATTCCATCTTCTTCGAGTACAACTATATCTTAAGCATTAATTAATGGGGATAGTTGCATTAGCGCCTTCAATTTGGGATTAAGGATTATAATAATATGAATTTCCTTGATTTAATACATTTTTTTTAAGATTTATTTTACAAGCATTGTGATATCTGAGTATATATGCTAGTATATATGTTTACTCGTGAAAGAGCGGTTTCACGAACTATCTGGATTTTCTGCTCTCCCTACCTCAAAAAGTTTATAGTGAAATGAAAAATTAGGTTATAAAAAGCCCAGAAAATTTGATACCTCAGAACTTTTAGGAACATTCACACCGAAGTATTCTTGGACGATATTAATGAGAAAGTTCAAATAGGGGATTTTTATATCAATATTGTGTTTTTCTTCCAAGTAATCGATAATTTTTTTTGATTGAAGTTCTTTACCCTTAAAATCTCGGATTAATTCAATAATAGATTGAGCAAGGGTAAAGGCTTTTTCAAGCTCGTTTCTAAGAATAATGATGCTTGATTTTTCATTAATTTCTGCCAAAAATTTCTGGACAATGGTTCTTTCTACATTGATCTCATTTGTATTAAATATGTGATCTTCATTTTGGACTAATTTATTTTCTTCTAACACTACATAGGAGCTATATTTCTTTTTATCATTAATATAGATTTCTCTGGGGATAACTTCTATATGAGGATCGAAAGAACCCTCAGAGATATATTCTACAAAATTTTCTAAATGGGATTCTAAAAACTTTTGATCATTTATGATTGCAAATTTTTTATTGGAGATGATGGCTCTTAATAAATACGCTATTGATGATGCGGGAAAATTTAATTTTATTAAGATTAAATCAAAGTCTTTAGTATCATAATCTGTCTCTGCTTTAGCCGTGGCTGCCGACTCTAACGCAGGAAGCTCAATTTGAAAATCTGCCATGAAACAATCCCGTATCTCCAAATTGCGGTCAACATAGGCAACAAAGGAATGTTCACATACTATTTTTTCTGAAACATTGATGGCCAAGAGACCCCTCGACACATCTTTTATTTTATCTTCGGAAATTTCTATTGCTCCAATTTTTTCACATCTTGGACATCTAATTTCAATTTTCATGTTAATTACAATTCCTCTTAAGGATAATTTCGTGATTTAAAATTCATTCACATAATCAAAACTACTATAATAAATTATTGAAATACAAATTCACATTTAAAGATATAGATGAGTCCATCCAAATTTAATTAAGAATAAAAAAATTTAGGTATATAAATTTGTTGATTGTTTTCCTATTTTTTGTGGCGTTTTCAATTTTTATCAATACAACTAATAATTAATCAATCTAGCTTAATAGAGATATCGTTCAATTCCATTTGCAATAAATAAGAATAGGATAGCTGCAGAAATTTCAGAAATTACAAATGCTAATTGCCCTTCCAAAAATATGTTGAGGATGAGATATAATATAAAGAAAAAGAGAGCAAATACAGAACTCATTATCAATATAGGTTTGGTAATGGGAAAATGGAGAAATTTCTTAAAGGCATTCTTTTCGGTTCGCCCTTTAAATTGACTTCTTAATTTCTCCCGCCGTCTCACTTGGGCATACCCTTCAAAAATAATTACAGTCCCATAGAAAATCGCAATTATTATCCCTATGGGAATCAGAATCATAACAAAATAGTTGGTTACCCCCAGAAAAACTTGCCCTATGAGAATAAATATTGCTTGGAATAAGCCGCATGCTCCAAATAGCATGAGGGCAACCCCAACATAATCTTTAGATAACCACCTAATCCTTATTGGCATGATTTTTCTTCTAACAAAGTTAATTAATGGGCCGAGAGGGAATTGAACCCCCGACCTGTTGCTAAGCAGAGCGTATACGCTCTCTGCCCTTTGCACGTCAAGCAAACGTCATACCGCTAGACTATCGGCCCATGTTTCGAGATACACTCTTTTTTTTTAAAAGAAGTGCTTTAAAATACTAATATCAAAAGTGTGTAATTTATTAAAAATTTTTTCCTACTGTAGGAGAATAATTTCTAAAGATATTCATTTTCTTTATGATTATAGGAAAATAAGTAATGAAGGAGCTAAAAAAAGTTTTTTAACATTTTTTTAATATCTTTATAAATTTCCAAGGCACATCCTAACTCACAATGTTAATTTTTAACTGATAATGAGAACATTTAAATGTAGTTGAAGTGTTGATTGAGTTATGGATTCAGATAATAAACGTTTTATTCTTGCCGAAAAAATCATTTTAATCACAGGCATATTTCTAGTTGTATTTTCATTTATTAGTGAATTTCATTTTCATTTTCTCCAAGGATTTATGCCTGAAAATGTTCCCTCGGATATATTTTGGAGAGCTGAAGCGGCAGAAGTTTTAAATTCAATGACATTCCTCATATTAGGTATCATACTACTTATTATCCCCTTCATTCTTTCAAAAAGACGTCGAAGAGAACAATAAATTGCTAATCATTATAATTAACCTATACATTATTTTACTTTTTCTATGTTAGGATTTGATCAAAAATAACTTCCTTAGTTTAAATACGATTTTTTTTAACTTATTATTTATCGTGGTCTAAAGCAATAGTTCCATTGAGGGCAAGCTTGAATGCGTCTGATGCTT
>SHMU01000141.1 GCA_008080765.1 Promethearchaeota archaeon
CATTAGTTTGAGGCGATTACTATACGAAAATTAATATGGAAAGCTTCTCATATTTTATCAACAGTCTTTTTAAATTATATTTAAGGACTATTCAAGGAAATTAAGGTTAAAAACAACAAAATTATAAAAAGAGTTAAATATCAAATTTCATTCAAAAAGATATCAAAAATCAATTGGATATAATGGATGAAAAATGGGAAAATTAAGTACAGCTCTTAAGTCTGTTTTTTGTATTATTAATTTACTCTTAGTCGTCATTGCATTCATTCTTCTTTACAAGATATTTTTGTTTTTAATAATATTTATTGCAATCCTCTCTTTTTTTATCTCTGTCCCACTCCTTATCATTGAGATAAGCAAAAAAGAATGTCCTAATTGTCATAAAAAATGTTTAAAAATCTATAAGATTTGCCCGAACTGCGGTGAAGTTCTCTAAATTTTCAATAGTTCTGACCTTGTTAACTTCTTTAAATAACGTATTATAGTTCACAATGAATCAAAAAACTAATTGGAAAGTTAAAAAAATTTTTTAGCTACATAATCATCTCTATTCTTTATCTATTGTGAAAGAGAACTCGAACGGTTCGGTTTTATGGGTTTTCCATAATTTTTGCAGTTTAGCAAAAGCGTTCTGCAGTAGCTGCGGTTCGCTCCAGAATTTTGTGATAAATTTTTCAATAAATATATCATATTCTTCTTGTTGATTCTTTGGATCATCAAAATATGCATCAAATAATTTCAGAAAGAGTATAAATAAGGCTCTATTTTGTTTTACCATATGTAAATACAAGTCAAAAGGGAATTTTTTCTCTTCTCGTTCTCCTTCTAAAGTCTTCTCAAAAGTTTTTATTTGAATCTCTTTCTGTGTGGGAGTATTCTCTTGTGATAAAATTCCGAGGTTGAATTTTTCTTTTCTCAATTGGTATATTGCCTTAATTCCCGCTTTATAATCTACTTGAGTAATCGTCCAAAATCGTTCGCAAAGAGTAAGATATAAGCTACGGGGAGATATTTCGCTGAATGTATCTGCTATTGAGGAGGAGCAAACAGGCCTTCGATACGAAAAAGGATATGCTCTACATACTTTCGGTCGATGTTGATATATTGAGCATTTTTTTGAAGCTAAATCGAAATAAGGGCATATATTCTGCTCATTGGGCACTATATAATATATTCCCGCTATTTTTTTTGTTTTGCTTTCAATAATAGGATCAATTGTGTGTAATTGTTGATATTCTGAGGGTAAAAGTAAAATAGCATCAACATCCATGCAACATTGACCGCATTCCTCACAATCCATATTCTCACTCCTTACAATCAATAAATGGAAAGAGATTTATAAATAAATCATTTAAAAAATAAAGTAATTTCTGCCTTACTTTTTATAAGGTTTCTTCTTTAGATTAAACATATTCCAATGTTTTAAAGCCCGAATCCTCCAACCCATGTTACCCATCCCTTTATAAAGCCCCTTAGGTATTATTTCTCGAGCAATCAAATCGATTACCTCTTGAGGAATCGCGTCATCTCGTAATAATGCTTCCGCCGCGCCATCTAAACCTTTTATTTGATTCCGTACCATACCGCCTCTCTCCTCCAAACAAATCCCATGAATTGCCTCCCCACCTCCCAATTTTATGCCCCCTCTCCACTGGAAGTTCATAGCATTCGCAAAATTATGGCAGATTTCTAACGCGAGATCGATTTGAGACGCTTCAGGAAAGCCGCAATTACCGATTGGAAGAAATATTTTTTGTTTGCGGTTGCTAATTTCGGTTCTGTTTTTGTAGAGCACTTCAAATGCCCGAATCGCAGTTGATGGCAATTGATCAACATATAAAGGAAAGGAAAAGATAATAATGTCTGCAGTATTCATTAGGGTTATTAATTCAAGATGTTTTTCCTCTCTCATTACCAATTGTTGAATATATCCATATTTAACGGTCCACTCTTCTTCAAGTTTTTGGCATAAATAATTTCCCAGGGAGAATGAAGTGCTTTTTCTGCCTCTTGGACTTCCAATTAATAAAACAACAGTTTTCTGCCTATTCAAGATGCGCCCTCACCTCCTCAAGACATGCTTTTAATTCTGTGTGGAATTCAGAAAGATCCTGGCCTTTTTTCACAATTTGTACGTGATATACTGGTGGTGCCATATTTAATGAATTTCGATAGATCAATTTTTTAAAAGTCTCTTCATTATGATACACCCCATTTTCTTGATATCCTATAACTATTAAACATGCTCTATTCTTATAGCGTTGCTTATGATGGATTTCTCCTTTATGCTTTCTAAAAAAGGGTAAAATAATGGGAATCGATCGGTCGATTACTGCTTTTAATTTTGAAGAATACCCTCCAAACGTAATAGGTGTGAGATGAATAACCAGATCGCTCTGTACCATTAGCTCGGCTAATTTCTGCCCATAATCATTAATCTTACATATACCCGGTGTTTTAACCCAGCATTCAAAACAGCCTAGGCATGGAGCAATCTTCCTATCCTTTAATGGAACATCATTGACATGAAATTGAAATGTCCGCAATAAAAACATGGTCTTATCATGAATTTGAGTAATCTCCACATTTAAATCTCTCATTCCATTCAAAAGTAATGCTTTCATGTTTACAATGGCTAAATAAGAATTGTTGATGTATTGTATTTTGATAAAATGAGGATCAATTCCTATAAAAAGTTAATGGAGTCTATTTTTTCTCTTAAACTCTATCAGTTTCGATACTTGAAATAAGAGTGAGTAGAATAATGAAATTGTGCCTAATTCTTAAAGCAGGCATTTTTTTTTCCTCTCAATTTTGGATAGAATGGCTCAAGCATGATTTTATTAGTAATATTGCACAAATAATACCCCACAGCTAATATTTCCTTTAATTTCTGTTATCTTTAATGTCCAATGAAAACACATAAGAGGGAAGAGATTAAAACCTTAAGTTCTAAAAACCTTAAGATCTAAAAACCTTAAGATCTAAAAACATTAAAGAAAAAAATTAAGAAAAATTTTCTAAGAATGGAGATTTTTATATGAAAAATGAGGAAAGTAGGAAATATGAGTGATAAGATTTAAAATGATGAATCAAACTAAGAAAAAATTGCTTATTACTGGCGCCACGGGATATATTGGCTCTTGGCTGGTAAGATTTTTTTCGGACAATAATTACCATATCATTGCTCATGGAAGTTCAGAGCAAACAATTTCACAACTCAAACAGAAATTGCAACAGCAACACTATTCGTTAGATGCAATAGACTTTTGGCAACAAAATTTTATGGAAGAATGGTGGACTTTTCCAAACTTTCAAGAACTCGAATATATCATTCACTGTGCGGCGCTTACCAGTGTGAGAAAAGGAGTGTATGAGAATTATAATGCCTATTTTGATGTTAATGTAGAAGGAACAAAACGGATCGCCAAAAAAGCATTGGAATTAGGGATTACTCATTTTATTCATCTCTCTTCGGGACAAATCTACGGCAACCCAGAAATCTTTCCGATAGATGATCACACACTAAAAGAACCGATAAACCTCTACGGTTTTACGAAACTTATGAGTGAAGAGGTCATCAAATCCTTGGGGACTTTTGGGTTAAATCATACTATAATAAGACCGTTCTCGGTGTATGGGAAAGAACAAAGCAACATCATCAGCATTATCCTCAATAAAATCAAAAGTGAAGAGCCTCTCACCATATTTGGGGATGGCACACAAAAGAGAGCTTTTATGCATATCGATGATATCTGTAATGCAATTCATCTTGTTTTAGGAAATGAAGTATGCTTCGGAGAGGAATATAATCTTTCGGGTCCGAAAGAATATTCTGTAAATCTATTGGTAAAAATGATTAGTAAAAAGTTTCAAAAAGAACCACATATCATATATAAAGGATCTAGAGTGAACGAGTTACAAAGAAATCTTGCGGATACTTCTAAATTAAAGCGTCTTGGCTTTCATTATACTCATTCCTTAGAAAATTTTATCGATTTGCTACCTACATTTTAATCCCGTCTATAATAGAATCATTTAACTTTTCCTATTAATAATCATGGCTCTCTATACTACTTTTGATTAATATTTTATATGCCTCGTCTTGCTTTTACCATTAGCAACCAGAAGTCTAATACTTTATATCTTATTTAATTATCTCATTATCCTTACAATGCGAAATCCGATTTAAATCTAATTTATAGAAAAAGATTAGAAGTCCGATTAGGAATTTTTAAAAGAAGAAATTGTTAAATTTCTTTTTTGTAAGGTAAAATTTTCTTATAAGCATAATGGATTATAGTTAATAAAAAAATTGCCAATCACGAGCCTCCAGATATTTCCAAAACTGCTTTACATATGATTGAGTTCGCTCATCTTCATCCATTATCGCCCGTAATTTGTCTAAAATATCATTATTGCGCGATGTAATGATGGCAAAAAGCGCGATCTTTTTTAATTCATCATCTGACAATTTTTTAAAATTTTCAAGCGCTAAGTCCATCATCTCATTCCATTTTAAATCCACTATCAAGCGTAAGGCAAGTCTTTTCTTTTCATAATATAAGGTTCCTGATTTTTCTTGAAATTCATTATCAGCAAAAGTTTTCAGTATTTTTACCAGTTCCTCTCGCAATGTGTCCCATTTATCAAGAATTTCTGGATGTGTGGTCAAAAATTCTCGTATAAACTCAAGATGCCATTGAGTTCCTTTTGTTAAATAATTGACAATCATCTCTTCGCTCAATAGGTTGGCTTTATTGAGATCAATGATTAAATCAGCATCATTTAATTCGTATTTCTTCACGTTATCAATGACCAATTCTTTCCAATTGCCGATATTATTCTTTACCACGACAATGGCGCGCAAAATATCCGTAATAAAATACCGATTTTTAGTGGTGTCAAGTTTTTCCAAAAGAAGCTTGCAAAACTTCTCATTGTCTTTATAGTTTTCAGCAATTTGGTTTAAGGCGTTGAAAGGCCGATCCAAACTTTCAATAAAGGAGAGTATTTGTGCTTCCATATCGAGCTGTAATTTTGCCCCTATTCTGATTAACTCGTCCTTTAAGACTCTCTTTTTCTTTTCATCGATACTTACATCAAAATCTTCTTCTCCCTTTTCCTTTACTCTTTCCAAAAAATGCTTAAAAATTGGGGAAATCGCATCTCTATTTTCTAAATCAGAAATTTCGGCAAGATTTTCGAATGCCCTAATTAGTTGAACTTTTGCCTCGTAATTATCTTGACCCGCAGTTTTCCCATGCTCAATCAACAATTCTTCCACACCCTCATCCGATCTCTTAGAGATTACCTCTTCCAATAACATTCCTATTACCGAATCTAATTGTCCAATAGATGACTTGCAATATTCAAATACAGGATCGAATACAAAATAGGGGTCTAACCAGCTGATTCTTTTGGCATGGTGCTGCCTTAATGTGGTTTCTGTTTTGATAGAACCACTCCAAAATGTAATTGATTGATTATTATTTAAAATATCTATGATAATTTCGCGTAGACGTGCTAAATTTTCCGGTGTGGCATAGGATTTTTTCTCTAAAATCTGATAAATTCCTAAGAATGCCCATGCCTTAATAATTACCTCATTCTCTCCATAAAGCTCAAAAAAGGCTTCCAACTTTTTACTATTTACTAATGGCTTAAAGGTGAGGTCATAAACTTTAGCAATTTGTGGCTTTGCGCCCTCTCCTTGAGGGGCATACCCTTTACTTAATTCTCTTATAATTTTTTGTTTATCTCGCATGATTAAGTGTTAATCTTCACTCATTCAATTTAAATTTTATTTTGTTAAATAATTCATTTTTTAAGAGCTCACTAAGAGATTTCTATAGGAGTATTTTGAAAAATAAACCCTTCCTTGCGTTTCAATAGAAAAAATTGGCTATTTTTTATCCGGAAGCTCCATTTTTAAAAAATAAAGTAAAATGTTAAATAAGAGTTAATCAATTTCATTATAACTATATTTAATTGAAACTAAATTGGGTGAATAAAATGAGTATCATTGATTTATTTGCATTTCCGCATTTTTGGATGATGATTGGATTGATATCATCATTAACAGTCGCATTATTAACGGTAGCTTTTCATAAACCTCAGCAGTGGTTTTTAGTGCATAGAGTATTTGTAGGAATTGCTTTGGTCTTTGGGATTATCGGAGTAATTATTCTCTTCCGTCTCCATCTCACGCTTTTACACGCGATTTTGGGGTTAATTGGGCTGATCCTATTAGTCTTATCGGCAACAGGAGGTTTTATCGCAAAAAAGAAGACTGATCCACAACTTCGCAGTGGGCATATTTGGTTTGGGAGAGTGCTCTACATCTATTTTCTGATTGTAATTATCATTGGAATCTTTACCTTTCTCTAATTTAATCACTTCTTTTTTTTTCCTTTTGTGTATGTTTTTCTTTTTATTTGTAGCGCTTAGTTTTCTTGACAGTTTTTTTAAATTCCACTTCTGCTTCAAAGTATGCTCTCTTGTAATTCTTGCGAGAAAAAAGATTACATAATTACTCATTCCAATTTTATGGAAAGTAGCTTTTCAAGAGAGGCTTCTAAATTCATTTCGTTTGCCTTTTCTTTTAAAAAAGTCACATCAATTTCCTCTTCATTTGCATAAAATAATGTTAAAAAATCAATACAATCTTGAAATTCTAATAGTTCAGAAGGAGGGATATCACTAATTTTACCCATGTATACTATTTTTCCAATCAACACATATTCTATCGGCGCAATGTAAAGGTTATTTCCGAATAAGGTGTTTTCTATAGCATTATTTAACACTTCTAATTCTCTTTTCTTGGTAGCAACTTTAATATCTAACCGCAAAACACTCTTTTCATCAAAAATGGAAACATTTGTCTTTTCTTGATATGCCTTTTTAAATTGTTCTTCCATCACATCAAATTCATATGTTTCTAATAATAATAAAAACTGAGGAAATAGCGTTGGGTTGTCCTCAATTATTAAATCAATATCCTGTGTTGTTCTCACATGCCCATAATGAATGACAGCTATTCCACCAACAACTACATACCTCAAGGGAATGATGGCAAATATCTTACTCAATCGAGTGAGAATACTTTCAATTTCAGCCATGATCTCTTCTCCTTTTCCTCTTTGTATGAATCTTTTGGTTAATAGAAAGATGTTGCTGAACTTTTTCATTTAATTCTTTTGGTGAAAGTTTTGGAAATCTTCTTGAGATTCCTTCTTTCATCAATTGAAAGGAGCTTGAGATAAAGGAATCCGCAACTTCCAGAGGTTCTATATGTTGTGCCAACACATTACGTGCAGCTGTTATGTGATCTTTAATTTTCTTTATTCGAATTTGATACAACTCCTCTCTACCTATGATTTCTAAGTTTTCTGTAGGGGTCATAACACTTTGTAATGTTTGCTCCATTATTAAGAGTTGATTTCATATTATTTTTAGCTTTAATGATTTAAAAAGTAAATGGATTTAAATTACAGAAACATATTGTTGAATGAACCATAATAAATTGAACTAAATTGCAATAGAATTAAAGTAAAATTAAATCAAAGTAAAATAAAATCATATAAATCAACTCTCCCAGCACTAAATTCATACTTATGAAAAACAAAATAGCGGTTATATGTCCACCCTTACAAGGACATATTAATCCCATGTCAGTAATTGCCTACGAATTGAAGCAAAATAATAGAAATATATTTTTTATCGGTCTCTTGGACATTAGGGAATATATTCAAGAGTTTCAATTTATCCCCATTGGCACACAAGTCTTTCCGAAGAATAGTATTCCTAAAATAACAAAAAAAATGGCTAGACTAAAGGGATTGCGAATGGGACGGTATTGGCAGTCTAAGTTTGCTAATAAATGGTCTGAGATCGTTTGCGAACAATTGCCTGAAATCCTTAAACATAATCATATTGATATAATCATATGTGACCAGTTAGAAGCTGCGGTTGCCCTAGTGGCAGATAAACTGAAGATTCCTTTTATTACTGTTTGCAATGCAATGGCAATTGTGATGGATAATACCATCCCTCCTTTTTTTACGAGTTGGAGCTATAAGACCACAGATACTAGACTAAACCTTAATGAAGCCTTTTACAAAGTTGCAGACTTTATCCTTAAACATGATACACGAGCTTTAGAAGAATGGCGAAAAAAATGGGATATGCCTACGCGAGAAGGAATGAACCGGTATTTTGCTGTTTCCCCACTTTTAACCCTCTGTCAACAGTCTCCCTCTCTTGAATTTCCCCGTACTAAGATCAATAGAGATTGGTACTATTGCGGACCATTTAGAAATAGCACTCTTTCACCCTACCCAAATCCAAATTTATCAAATGAAGAGAGAAAATTTGTATATGTCTCATTTGGAAGTCTATTGGGTTCAAGATTTCGTTTACTGAAAAAATGTATAAAAATATCTCATCACTTAGGATTAGAACCTGTGATTGCTCATGCAGGGCTGCTTAAAAAAAAAGAAGTTAAAAAACTACAAAAATATGCACACGTTTATGAATATGTAAAACAGCCCGAGATTTTTAACCAATGTGATCTCCTCATCTCTCATTGTGGATTAAACACTGTTTTAGATGCATTAAGTTATGGTAGACCCATACTAGCCCTCCCGATTGGGATTGAACAGGGAGCAATCGCTACAAAATTGAAAAGAGTAGGGTGTGCTCTAATAGTAAAGAGAAAATGGAAACGAAAGATACGAAAGACTCTTTCAGAACTCCTTAGTAATCCAGAATATGTCAAAAACGCCCTATCCCTCAAAAAGGAGATAGAAAACGCTGGTGGGGAACAGAGAGCACTTGAATTGATAGAAAAATCTCTCCGCGGCAAAAGCAGAGGGATAAAGGGATTTAATTTCGTTTAATAGGAAGTGAGATATTAAAAGTGGAACCCTTGTTTCGTCCCTCTGAGGACACCCAAATTCTCCCTTTATGGCGCTCAATAATTTTTTTACTTATATACAAACCTAACCCAGAGCCTTGAGGCACTGTTCTCGAGAACGAGGGGTTTTCGGATTGATTTAACCTCTCAAATTGTTTAAATAAGCGCTCTTGTTCTTCTTCTAAAAGACCGATGCCATTGTCTGCTATTGAAAAAATGAAGGTGTCCTCCTCCAAAGCGGTTTTAATATTTATAATCCCCTTGGCAGGAGTATATTTTATGGCATTATCTAAAATATTATTGATTACATCATAAATGCGGTCTCTATCAATGGGTAGAATATATTGCTCATGCAAATTCTCTTTTATGGTATGCCCTTTTAGAATTATTTGACTTTTTAAATCATGGATGACCTCTTCAATTATCTCGATTATGTCACAGTTTTCTATTTCTAATGAGAGTTTGTGGGAGGTTACTTCAGTTAATTTCAATATTTCATTAATATCTGCTTCTAACCTTCTTTCGGCTTTTTTAATTTCATCAATGTACTCCCGCTCCTTTTGGTTCAATTTTTTTTGTGAACTTTCCAAAAAGAGTGCTGCATATCCAATTATGGAAGTTAGCGGTGCTTTTAATTGATGAGAAATTCGTTTAAATAGTTCTGATCGTAGATTGTTTATCTGTTTTAAATGTTCTTCGTAGTTTTTTCTCTCCGTAATATCATACACAATTGATTGAATAATTGTTTTATTTTCAAGTGTAATTAGGGAAGTTTGAACACTCACCCATAATTTTTCACCATTCTTCTTAAATACTAAATATTCACTCGGTTCAATTGTTTTTTCCTTCAAAAGACGCTTAAATCTTTCAAGAATATGAATTAAGGAATTATCTGTAAACACTTTCGTTTGAAAGAATTTCTTACCAATGATCTCTTCTCGGGGATAGCCAAAAATCAACTCTGTCGTGTCATTTATATCAATTACAGTACCATCTAATTCCGCTAAAAGAATAGCATAAGGAACGGTATTAAACAATTGTTCATACTTTTTCTGCGAAATTTTTAGCTTCCGCTCCATATTACGGCGTTTAGTTATGTCATGTGTGATAAGAATAACATGACAAACAGTCTCTTCATGATAAATGGGTCCTAATGTGGTGGAGTAATACGAAACGGAATCATAAGGGCCTCGTGCTTCAGTCTCAAATTCTTCTTTTTTTCCTGTCTCAAAGACGGTATTTATTTTTTTTCTTACCATCTCTTTGTATTGTTCCGCTACATAATTCAATACATTTTTGTTAATTGCATCTTTTGCTCTTATGCCCGCTGGAGGGTTATTAATATATTTTATTCTGTATTCTCGATCCACAGTGAAAATAATAGCGGGTGCTGTATTAACTAATAATTCGAAAAACTCTGCAGAAGGCTGAAAGTCTTGAGAGGATTTGTTTTCCGCTAAATTCTTTAACCCATCCTCTTTTTCAATATTTCTGAAGGTCATTTATTAAGATGTTATTAATTTTTAGGTTTTTAAAATAAAAGTTTTTTTCTACAATTTTTACTTGGAATTATTGAATTGAAAACACGATTGAACCCCATCACTCCTTAGTATAAATTCTATATAAACTATTCCTTTATAAATATTTAGAAAAAGATATCCTTGGATATAAGGGTAAATCAGTAGTTCATCAGTCTCATATCCTTTAACTACTTTTGATGTAGTTTTCTATAGTAATGAGGGGGGTTTCCCGACTAAATATCACTAGGTGGACAACCCAAAAAAATCTTTTGTTGTGCCTCCAATTATGAATAAATC
>SHMU01000142.1 GCA_008080765.1 Promethearchaeota archaeon
TGGAGCGCTCAAGACCTTCAGTTACAGGTCATTAAAGAGGACGTCCAAGGATGTCCAGATTTTAGGTAACTGTAATCTCCTTTCATTCTATCTTCAACCCAAATCTTACCATCATATTTTTCAATGATTCGATTGACAAGTGATAATCCAATGCCCATCCCTCCTGCTGTCTTATCTTGTGTATAAATCCTTTCAAAAAGGATCTTTTTCCTTTCATCTGAAATCCCATCACCATTGTCTTTAAATTCGAATTTAATATAGTCACTTTTTTGCTTTAATTCTGACTGTGAAATCCATAGTTTCTTTATTTCATGCGAATTATGTAAGATGGCATTAATTATAATGTTTTCAAACGCATTAAGCAACATATCTCCTCCTTGGACATATACATTTCTATGCGTAAAATCCAAACTAACTTTTATCTGTTTGTCTTTAAAGCGTGTTTTTACATTTTTTAATGTTTTTGTGATTAATTCGGTTGAATTAATAGATTTTTTGATTTTTTCTCGTGTTCCCTCCAATATGGAAAAGGAACGTATATTTGAAATAAGAGAAGCCCCCCTCTCTATTTGATCTTTCAATGTATCTATTATTTCAATTCTATTATTTTCTTCCATTGCGATATCTTTTAATTCAAGTAATTCAATTGACATTTTCATATTGTGGAGGATATTTCGCATATCATGAGCGAGAAGGTCCTTATAGAACTCCGAGCTTTTCTTTGCTAATCGCAATTCTTGTTCTGTTCTTTTCCTATGAGTAATATCACGTCCCACAGATTGGTATTCAATTATATTACCTTCCTCGTCAAAGATACCTCGGTTAATCCACTCTGTCCATCCAATAGATCCATTGGGTTTAATAACACGATGTTCATGGGATGCAATCGGATCCTTCATTGTAATATGAGCTACATTTTTTTTGATTAAATGTCTATCTTGTTCTGGGATTAAAGTCAAAAAACTATTACCTATAAGATCTTCCCGTGATTTATGAAAGAACTCGCAATAACTTCGATTTGCAAATGTTAAAATCCCTTTTTTCCTCCAACGCACGATTAATTCGGTTTGATCCTCAACCACACCCTCGTAATATTCCATTGCTCTTTGTAATTCATGTTTTGCTTTAATTTTTTCAGATATATCCTGAACAAAGGCAAATCCAAATTTTGCATTTCCTTTTGGATCTCTAATAAGTGAGGCAAACACTTCAACCCAGATAATAGATCCATTTTTATGAATATATCGTTTGATTATTTGATACTTATTCCTTTTTTTTTCCCACAATTCATTAATAAGAGGCCATTCTCTTTTTAAATCTTCTGGATGAGTAAAATCTTGAAAATTTAAATCCATAAATTCTTTCGAGCTATAGCCCAATAAAGAGAGTAAAGTTTCATTAAAATCAATTATAACTCCCTTTTCGTTCACAATGGCAATACCAATGGGGGAGTGTTTTATGATTTCATCAAAAATTTCATTATTTCTTCGATAGGAATCATTTGACATTTCTTCATTGGTGCTCATTTTAATAAGTTCCTAATATCGTTTCTAATCTATTATATAATAATTCTTGTTTAAGATTTTCTCTTAAAATATATAAATTAAATATTATGGTTCAATTTACTCAATTAATTTTTTAAATGCAAGTATGTGGTAAAATCTTTTTATGAATTCAATTTTTAACTGATACTACTTCTTAATATCGTTTAGATAAACAAATATTATTTGGAAAATATAAATTTTTGCAAATAGGTGATAGTTTTTCCAATATGGAATAATCTTTTAGTATTTATTCTGAATATCTCTTAGGATCATTCCATATCAATTTCTTACGGTTTCTTTCTAAAAGTCTTAATAAATAGTCTCGCCAGTCCGCTTACTAACACCCAGATGTCTAAAATTGGTCTTATCAAAAGTAAAATCTGTTGAGTTTTCAATTGCATCAGAAATCTCTTGGGGAAAAAGATATTTTGCGAGATGAAGAAGCATTGCCTTTTCTTCAATACAATTCAATAGTTTAAGCGACTCGCAGGAATAAAAGAGCTCCGATAATAAATCATAGCTTGTATCTTCAGAAAAATCGAGTACTTCCAGATTTCGATATATCCTATCAATAATATTTCTCAACAAATTTTTATCTTTGAGTTGCTCGATTTCATCTCTCATATAATGATGAAATAATACATAATATGTCGCTTCACTAGAATATAATCCGTCAGGATACTGTTTAATAACATCTCCCGAGATTCGATTGTTGATTTCCTGCTCAATTGCTTGAATTTTTTCAGTTTCAATTTGATCAAATATTCCCAAGATTTTGTAGATTTTAAGAATTACTGCTAAGCACGTTGTTTCCATCTGTTTCAGATTACTTTCCTTAAAGTAATCAGGATCAGCATCAATTAATTTATGAACATTTTCATCCCCAATATCAATATCCAGTATCTTTATTGATTTTACATAGTAATACAAGGCACATGTTCCTTCCATTATAGGCGATTCAAACTCATCTATGTACTCTAAATATAGGTTTGAGATGAACTCTTCCACTTTTTCCATATCAATGTCAATATCCAGATGATGAGCGAGATAGATGCCACAAAAATATAAATCCGGGTTTTTTAGAGTCACTAAGGGGATGGTGGTTAACCACTCATCCATATGTTCCTTTAAATATGTTTCAATATTGGTAAAATCGAAAATGCTCTCCAAATTAAAGAAATAAATTATTCTATAAACAAGATATATCAATTGAATTTTATTTCGAGTCTCTTTCAATTCTTCTAAACTTTCAATTTGCTCTTTATGTTCTTTATAATTACCTATTATTTTATCCTCCAATTGAATATAATTTCTTAATCTCTCTTGCTTTTTTAGATTTTTATCGAACAAGTCCTTTAGTTCTCTCACTTCTACTAGGGATTCTAAGGGAAACGCTTCTGCTTTTCTTAAATTAATAAGGATTTGTTGCCCGTTTATATTTACAAAATATTCACAGATCTTTTTAAATACCAATTCATTTACTATTGGTTCAACAATCAAATCAAAGACATCACTTACAAACGTTATTTCAGCTAAATGACTCTCTTTGACTTTTATAAAGGGGTCATGAATTGTTGTCGTAAAATCTTGATCCTTAAATCCCAAGAACTGTAAAGTAGATTCGATTTTATCAAGAATATCTTGCATATATTTCTTGATACTTTCCTGATTAATCTCATTTTCTTTTAGCTTTCTATCCAACCCTTCTATTCTTTTTTTAAAATAATCATTTAACGAACGATAAAGCAATGAGCTTTCTTTCAAATAATAAGAAAGTATATTATTTAAGCCTTGATATATCAAATAGCGTCACATCGTGTTTTGTTAATAAAGTAATCCATGTTAATAAAGATTTCATAATATCCTATTATTTTATAAATAAGTTGATAAATATAATAAAGTTATTTTATCTCATCAAAAATTAGACAAAGAATATTTATAATATTTGCTCAATTTATATTATATACCTAGTAGATTTAGAAGCTGTTTTACTATAAAATGCGCTCGTAGTATAGAAGTATGAGACAATATTCATACTGTACATCGGTAGAATGTGAGGTTCCCATCCTTACGACCCGGGATCTTGTTTCGCTTCGGAACAACACGGGTGTTCGAATCCCGGCGGGCGCATTCATTTTCTTTTTGAATGAATATAAGTTCTTTGTATAATGATTATAATTTAATCATAATCATATCTATATCTTCAAAGTATTGGAAAAAATGTATAATAAAAATTTATTTAAAAAAAAATTTAAAAGTATGATAAAAAAATATGATGGAAAAATATAATTTAACCCCATTTAACAGTATGCTTCATGAATGGATAACGTGTTTTAAGATAAAAGATGATGGGAAAAGAGAAGAGATACAATTTGCAGTCAAAATGAATTCTCAAGACCCTTCATTATATGGTATTTGTGATATGGTGTTTAATCTTACCATACCAAATGAATTTGAGAAATATTTAAGTGCCATGCCAAATGAGACAAAAGATGATTGGATTAAAACAATACAATCGTATCAAAATCCAAAAACAGGCTGGTTCAAAGAGGGACTGATTAATTACGGAATGCATTTTAAAGAGCATAGTTCCGCATTCTCGATAGCTGCACTTCAATTATTAGGTGGGGCACCAAAGTATGATTTTAAAATCGCAAAAAGATTATGCTCTCGAAAAAAAGTTCATTCATGGTTAAAGAGGCGGCCAGAATGGGGGATCTTATATTGGCCCGGATCTCATCGTGGTGGAGGGGTAGCCGCTATTTTTGCAACATTAGGTGAAGAATTTTATCCTCATCCTCAATTCTTTGAATGGTATTTTGATTGGTTAGATGAGAATGCCGATTCAGAAGTGGGTTTTTGGAGATTAGGATGGATTCATAAAATAACAAAAGACCGACTTACGATACAAGAATTAGGAGGTGCAGTCCATTATTATTGGATTTATGAATATTTTGATCATCCCATTCCTTATCCCGAAAAAGTAATAGATTCCACGCTTTCATTGCAGAAAGAGTTTGGTACATGGGATAAAGAGTATTCCTACTGCCTTGACTTAGATGCTATCTTCTGCTTAACAAGATGTTGTGAGCAAACAAAAGGATATCGTAAGGAGGACATAACAGGTGCGATAATTAAATATCTGGATTATATTATCGAAAAAATGAATACTAAGGACTTCGTTTATACGCACTACCAATCAGCTCACACGCTTACCGGTTATGTTTGTGCAATTGCAGAAATTTATAAGTATTATCCTAATTTATTCGAAGAGAAAATTGAATATGTGCAGACTTTAGATATTACCCCTTGGATATGATTTGGAATGACCTATTCTAATTTAATCAAATTTAAGAAAGTAAAAAGATTGGTTTTTCCAATGTCATAGAATCATAGACAGGTTGATAAAATTACCAAGACAAACCCTTTCTAAAGCGTAGATCAGCGATGATTCTATCTGCTTCGTGAGAAGGTACTTCCATAAATGAATAGAACTCATTCTGCCAGAATGCTCTGCCAGAAGTCAATGAACGGATATCCCTACCAAAATTGATAGAATGACGAACGGGAATTAAGAGTTCAATAGTTGCTTGGTATTCATTCTCTTGGATTACTTCGAGAATCTTTGCAGAATATTTTGAGACGCTGGAAAGCACAGATTTAATGTATTTAGGTGGCAATTGAATAATAGTGTGATAGATGGGTTCAAAGAGCACCATCTGAGCTTCATTTAAACCTCTTTTGATAGCATCATAAAAAAGAATGGATAATTCGGTAAAGGCGTTTTCCTTGTCTAAATTACTTAATCTTACATCTTTAATAACAAACTTGACTTTTGTTATTTTTTCACCACATAATGGTCCATTCAAATGAATTTTATTGATTATTTCCTTAATTAAAGATGAATAAAATTCATCTAAAGATTGTTCTGCTTGATAAACCAATAAATTCTGATCTTCATCAAAATTCCATACTTGCTGTAAGTCTGTTTGAGTAAGCGATGTTTGTTCGGATTCTAATAATGCTTCTAATGGTCTGTTTGAAAAAAATTCGATTTGCTCTTCATCCAAACGCTCGACTTTCATATATACAAAATTTTTGTGAGAAGAATCGACCGCTTCTATGGTGGATGACTCTGATTGGCAAGATTCTTTAAAGACTGCCCGAGGTTCTGATATGGATACTTCTACACCACGCTTGCTGATTTCATTGGCCGTGACCTCCAAATGAAGTGTGCCCATCCCTGAAAGCAGAAACTCCCCGTTCTCCTCGTTGATTTCGAATCGTAAGTTAGGATCTTCTATTAATAGATTTGAGATAATCTCTTTCATCTCATTCAACTCTCTTAAATATTCAGGTTCAATAGAGACCGTTATCACTGGGGTGGTGACATAATTTACATTACCAAAAGGAATCATTTTACCCATAAACTCCTTTTCGATAAGTGTCTCTCCACTTTTGATGTGTTTGAGCCCCTCCAGAGCAACAATATTCCCAACAGGAATATATGTTACTTGTTCTCTTCTTTGTCCCATGAAAAGTGCCAATTTCTGAATGCGTTCTTCAGTATTTTCTCGGAGAAGGGTCATCTCCATTTTTTCAGAACATTTCCCCGAGAATACCCTGCCTGTTGCAATCAAACCATGTTTATCAGCTTGCACTTTGCTTACACAGATTATTAATGGGCCTTGGGGGTCGCATTCTAAAAGAGCTTTTCCAATTTGGGAGTTCATATCTCCACTCCAGATTTCCTGAATTCGATATTTTTGTGCTTCAAGAGGATTGGGAAGATGATTGACGATCATCTCTAAGATAGCTTTATCTATGGGTAAATAGACTGCTAAATCCGAATAAGTTTCTTTAGAATAGGTTTCCTTTTTATAGCGTTTCCGAATAGCAGAAAAGTTCAATTGACTTTGTTTGAGGATATTTAACGTAAATCCCCATTTATGAAGAGCGGACCCAAATGCGACATTACCATCTGCTGGTGAAACTTGCCATTCTTTATCAAAAGGAGAGGGTGCATATCGTTCAATTTGTTTGTTAAAATCATTTATAATTCTTGAATATTTTTTCCTAATTTGATCGTCTGTTAATTTAAGTTCCCGCACGAGACGGTCCACCTTATTTATGAATAAAATAGGTTTAACTCCTTCATCTATAGCTTGTCTAATAACGGTTTCTGATTGAGAAATAATCTCTTCCACAGCATCAACGACTACCACCACTCCATCAATGAGTCTCAACGCCCTTGTTACTTTTCCGCTAAAATCTAGATGACCAGGAGTATCTATAAGGTTAATGAGGAAAGGTTCATGTCCTGCTAAAGATTTTTCATAGTATAGTGAAATATTTGTGGATTTCATTGTTATCCCACGTTGTTGCTCTTCTTCCAAATAGTCTAAAACTCTTGCCTCTCCCGCTAAGTCAGGGTTTAGCAATCCCGCTTCACTTAAAAGGGAATCCGAAAGTGTAGTTTTACCATGATCAATATGTCCGACTAGTCCAATATTTCTAATATGTTTGGGATTTTCCATTAGCTTAAGAATTTCGGTTATATCCTTACGATGAGCCATAGTTCTCTCTCTTTAGAGTTGTATTATAATTAGCTTTTGTTATAATTAGCTTTTGATATAATTAGCTTATATTAATCTCTATTCTAGTGACAGATTTTCTTCATTATCAATTCTCACTATACGACCATCCACATGCAATCGTCCATCGCAGAATAGTTCTATTGCTTTTGGAAATGCTTTATGTTCCCATTTTAATATTCGGACACCAAGCGTATCCTGGGTATCCGTACTATATACAGGAACACATTTTTGAATAATAATAGGACCATGATCTTCAAGAGGATCTACAAAATGAACGGTAACTCCTGAAACTTTCACACCATATTTTAGAGCATCTTCATGAGCGTGCATTCCCTTAAAGGAGGGTAAGAGCGCAGGATGGATATTCATTACTTTCCCATTAAAATGGTCAATAAACATTTTGGAGACAAATCTCATATACCCCACTAATACAATTAATTCACATTGATACTTATCGAGGTGTTCTATCATTTTTGCATCAAATTCTTCTCGAGTTCCTTTATGTGTATCAGATTCAATTAAGGCATAAGGAATATTATGATTTTTCGCCCGCTCTATGCAATATGCACCCGGTTTATTAGAAAGTAGTAGAACAACTTGGGCTTTTTCCTTTAAGTTACCTGACTCAGTAGCTTCAACGATGGCCTCAAAATTACTCCCAGAACCAGAAGCAATTGCTCCTATGCGAATTTTATCCATAACAAGTCCCCTTTTTGTTTTAGAATAGAGGTAGAAAAATTTAATTTATTTATGTATGAATAGTTTAATTCTTTACATAATAAGAATTTAACAAATTTGTATTAGTTCTCGCTTTCATAGAGTATTATTTGGGGAAAAGGATTATATTTATGATATCGCATCAGTGGAATGACAAGATTACATAAGCTTAGTTCATGAAATTGTTATTGGGAAAAATAAAAAGATTTTTATTAGTTAAATGTTTTATAAAACATGTAAAAACAATTTCTTACATTTTTACACCGAATTAAACCATTCTCTAAAAGTTAGAACTACTAAAGGAGAACTTTTATCTATTTATTCAGATATTTTCATTTTATATAAATTTATGACATGTAACTTAAATAAGTATTTATCTATAAAACCAGAATCCTTTAAGAATCGGTTTAAGAAATAAAAAAATTTGTGAAAATTACAATAAACTACCATTATTTACTATGAGTTATAAAAGAGAATTGAAAAAGATTAAGGAAGAAATAATTGAGAACTTTCCCGATGATATCACTATACAGAAAATAGAATTCGAAGGTCCGGAGATAGCTGTGTATTCTGCCGGTAATTCTGCCGAGGCAAATACCGATTTAATTCAAAACTCTGATATTTTAAGGGACTTAGCGAAAAAGATGCGCAAACGTATTGTGATTCGATGGAATGTTGATAAACGGATGGATCCTGCAGAATCGGAGAAATATATCAGAAATTTAATCGGTGAAGAGGCAGAAATAACCGATATTGAATTTGATCATACTCGTGGTGAAGTAATCATTGAATCTGTGAAACCAGGATTAGTGATTGGAAAAAAGGGAATAAATTTAAAGGAAATTCGTGCCAACACCTATTGGCAACCGAAGACCATTAGAACACCTCCCTTAAAGTCTAAGACTATTCAATTGATTCGGGGAATGCTTTCCAAGGAGCGGCAGACACAAAAAGAAATCTTACTGCGTATTGGTAAAAGAATTCATCGTCCAGTAATGTATGAAGACCTTAGCATTCGAATGACCGCATTAGGAGGATTTCGAGAGGTAGGACGTTCTTGTATTTTGATGCAAACAAGAGATAGCAACATTTTAATTGATTGTGGATTAAATGTAGGAAACCCTAATGATAGATTTCCGTTCTTCGATTTGCCAGAATTCAACATAAGAGATTTAGACGCGGTAATTGTATCTCACGCACATTTAGACCACTGTGGATTTGTTCCATATCTTTATAAATATGGATATCGTGGTCCGGTCTATTGTACACTTCCCACTCGAAACCTGTCAACAATGCTTCAACTGGATTTCATTCAGATTTGCGAAAAAGAAGGTACTACACCGCCCTACTCAAAAATAGATGTAAAAAATACAGTACTGCATACAATACCTTTAGCATGGCAAAAAGTTACAGATATTGCACCTGACATAAAACTCACCTTACACAATTCGGGTCATATTCTTGGTTCTTCTATGGTTCATCTTCATTTTGGAAAAGGAGATTTTAATGCCGTCTATACTGGTGACTTCAAATTTCAAAAAACTCGGCTCTTAGAACGAGCAAATATTAAATTTCCACGAGTAGAAGCTCTGTTGATCGAATCCACCTATGGAGGACCTCAAGATAGAATCTCTAGCAGACAAGAATCGGAGCGAGAAATACGACAAATCATTAATTCTACCGTTAAGAAGGGTGGAAAGGTTTTAATCCCTGTTCTTGCCGTAGGACGTGCTCAAGAACTTATTATCGTAATTGAAGAATATCTCTCAAAGGGAATGCTTGAAAAAGTCCCAATCTTTTTAGATGGGCTTATTTCAGAAGCTACAGCAATTCATACCGCAAATCCTGATTATTTAAGCAGCGATTTGAGAGAAAAAATCCTTCATCAAGGAAAAAATCCTTTCTTAAGCGAATATTTCACGACGGTGAATTCCTATGAGGAGCGGATGGATGTTATTACAGGTGGTCCTTGTGTAATTCTTGCCACCAGTGGAATGCTTATTGGCGGTCCGTCCGTTGCGTATTTAAAGGAACTTGCCAATAGTCCGGATAATTCATTAGTATTTGTTTCCTATCAAGTTGCTGGGACCTTGGGCAATCGGCTTCAAAGAGGCTTTCGGGAATTTCAATATGTCAATGAAAAGGGAAGAACCAGCTTAATAAAGGTTAATTTAAACATTTTTACCCTTGAAGGCTTCTCGGGGCATTCCAGTCGCAGTCAAATTTCACAATTTGTTCGCAGAATCCAGCCGCGCCCCAAAATGATTATTACAAACCATGGTGAGTCCAGTAAGTGCAAATCTTTGGCAACTATGATTCATAAGAAGCTCCGTAAAACCACAATAGCTCCAAAAAACCAAGAAACAGTATTACTTAAATAAGAGTCCTCTTGGGTATTTACAAATGTTAGTGATGCAAGTTACCTCGTTCTATGGGGGGATTGTGTTAAATTAAGGCAAATTATTTGACCCAAAAGGCTCGATATGTTTCTACCCATCTATGCACCTTGATGAAGCGATGCTTAAAATACATGCCGAAGCCTGCCAGTCGGCGTTCTTTCTTATTTATTTAATTAGACAATAAAGACTGAGCTTTTTAGTTCAATTCATATTTGAGTGGGATTTAATTAACTATTCTTTTTCGAACTTTTTGTATTTTTCCAAGAGAATAAATGTAATAAATTAAACTTCTCATGAAACGAATAGAGATCATAACAAGTCACACCTTTCACTTTATTATATTAAATAATTGCCACATAATTAGTGTAATTCATAGTAGAATAAAATATCCTTAAACGTAGACACTATATTAATCAATATCTTACTTGAATACTATT
>SHMU01000143.1 GCA_008080765.1 Promethearchaeota archaeon
AGTCTTGAAGAAATGCATTCCAAAAGGAGAGTATCAGCAACGAAAAGGCGTGAGAAGTCAGCAGGTCATTCCCACGGACAAAATACAAGGGTTTCGCAAGTTTGATAAGGTCGAATATCGAGGAACTGTATTTTTCATCAAGGGTAGAATGAGTACGGGATATGCCAAGCTGATGGGGATTGATGGTGCGGAAGTAAAACTCAAAACAATGGCGAGACTTGCCCAATTAAAGAGAGTGAATGCCAGAAAATCCCAGATAGTAATGGAAATTCCAATTCATCTCGCCCCTAAAGGAGCGAGTATTCTTGGGAGGTCTGGATAAAAATGAATGTGAATATATTATACTGCTACAAATGAAATGCGGGATAACTTTAGAGCATTCAACCCTTGCAAGGAACCCATATGTAAGAAATAGAACCTAGAATTTAAAAAAAAAGCATCTAAATAAAATGTAAAAGAAAATTCAAGATTGTATAAAAAAATAAAATTAACAAAAGTAAACTTAAAATAATGGTACTAGAACAACATATTTCGAAGGGCGAAAGAAGAGAACGCCTCATAAAAAATTTATTGCCTCGAGTTTTTAGAAGTGAAGGCGATTGGACGTTGTTTGACCCTCTTTTAATTGAAGAAAGCATTATAAAGGAGACGGGATTAGATCCGCACTCTGTTGAGATCATAACCGAAATAGTCGTGAGGAGAATTATTTCTTCGGGGATCAAATTTCTTTCGGGTCCTCATATTAGGGAAATTGTATGCTCGGTGCTTTCGGAACAACATTATGAAAAGGAACGAAAACTCTACACGCGTATAGGAATGCCGTTAATGGATTATGAAAATATTCTCACTCGAGGTATAAACGAAAACGCCAATCAAGACATGAATCCCGAAAGTATCCATCATTGGGCGGCAAACAGGATCTCCGAGGAATATGCTCTGCTCAGAATATTAAACTCCGAAGAAGCACGCGCCCATCTATATGGGGACATTCATGTCCATATGCTCCGATATTTCGATTTACGACCATTTTGTGCCGAATGGGATGCTCGAATGATTTTGGAGAATGGATTGCCACCCATAAATACGTGGGCTCATTGCAGCCAATCTGGTCCCGCAGGGAGCCTTAGGGTGGCCGTGACTCACTTGGCGAAATGGCTAGGGATTATTCAGGGAGAATTTGCAGGAGGACAAGGTTATGACTATTTAACAACCTTTTTAGCCCCCTATGCTAAAGGAGTATGTAATAAAGAGATTGAACAGAGTATGCAATGTCTCATTTTTGAGACAAATCAAATTTTTGCGGCAAGAGGAGGGCAAGTCCCTTTTACTTCAATATCATGTACTCCCACTGTTCCCAAAGGATTATTAGATATTCCCGCAATCGGACCCCATGGGAAGAGAGTCGGTGTTTATGGAGGTTATAAAGAGGAGTGCTTGCGGCTGTTTGATGCGTTAACGGATGTATATATAAAAGGAGATCACAATGGAAAGCTTTTTGCTTTTCCCAAACATGAAATAAAGATTAAGAAAGAATGGATAAAAGAATTTGAACCATCATACCTCAAATTAATTGAAGAGACCGTCAAAATGGGAACGCCGTATTTCCTTAATATGTGCCCCGAATGGATGCCCGATGAGATCCATAGCCAATGTTGCCGAAAATTTCTTAGCGGAGATCAAATCATTAGTAAATGCATTCTTGATCCCGAGAAACGAAAGAACCACAATGTATGGCAAGATTATGTGTCTATTGGCTCCCTTCAGAGCGTAAGCTTAAATCTACCACGATATGCCTATATTGCACGCGATGAACAACAATATTTTGAGGTGCTGGACGAAAAGATGGAACTGTGCTCCCAAATCCTAATTAAAAAATGGAACCTAATAGAGAAGCGGTTAGAAACGGGACATCTTCCTTTATGCAGCGGAAAAATTAATGGCACACCGATCTTCAAAATGAACGACCAAAATCTGTCTATTGGATTTACAGGATTAAATGAAGCCGTATTAAGTTTAACAGGTGAAGAACTTCATGAAAGCTACAGCGCATATTCTCTGGGAATGCAGATTCTGAATTACATGGTGGCAAAATGTAATTCTATAACAGAACAGGAGGGATATTCTTACTCATTATGGGAACAACCTGCCGAATCAACGGCTAATAGATTAGCTAAACTAGACTTAAAACATTTCCCCAAAAAAGCAATACCTCAATCTTCCGGACAATCCGCCTATTACACCAATTCGGCGCATTTACGGTATGATGCTGATATTCCGCTCTATGAACGAATCAAAAAGCAAGGAGAGTTTCACCCCATAATTCAAGGAGGGGTTATTACACATATCTGGCTTGGAGAGCAAAAACCTGATATAAAAGGCTTATGGGAACTTACTAAAAATATCTGCCTTAATACAAATACTGCCTATTTTGCTTATACAACGGACTTCACTTATTGTACCTCTTGTCGGAAGATGTTTAGAGGCGGACAATGTATGTGTCCCCAATGTAAATCGGGTGATGTTAAAGTGTACTCCAGAATTACAGGATACTACAGCGAAGTAAACAGATACAATGAGGGGAAAAGAGCTGAATGGGAAGCGCGCAAAAGAGAACACCTCTAATTTCATGCTTATTTATCTCATAGATTAATTTTTGAATAAATAAGTAGGAATATCATTTTAAAATGAAATATTTTCTCGCTTCTGAATAACCTCAATAGCATGAAAACACCTTAGTAAACATTACACATAACAAAAATTATAAAAGTCTCAAGAAATCAATAATTTCATTAATTAACTATGTAAATTTCAAATCAATTCAAAATAAATTTCAAATCAATTCAAAATAAATTTCAAATCAATTCAAAATAAATTTCAAATCAATTCAAAATAAATTTCAAATCAATTCAAAATAAATTTCAAATCAATTCAAAATAAATTTCAAATCAATTCAAAATAAATTTCAAAATAAAATGACTTTAAACTGATAAAGGATTCTCATAAAAAAGAGAGGTATTTCCTCTTAATTATAATCTTTTTGAAACGAATTTGACATGGATGCAATAACTTTTCGTAAATATCAAATGAAAGATCTGGCATATTGTGCAAAGTTCGCCGCACAAGCATGGTCAATGCTTTCCAATGTGTTGTTAACAAATGACATAAACAAATTAATGAGGGCATACATTAAATTGGGTTATTATGGAGCAACCTGGCACCAAGTTGCAACAATATCCGGAGAAATAGTCGGTTTCCTTTTTGGAAGAATTGAAAAAGACGTTTCCCTACTTAAAACAATTACATCCTCGTTATCTAGCTTGTTTGTATTACTTAAAGTCTTGTTAGGTCGATATGGAAGATTAAAACAGCCCGTTTTGTTTATCAAAAAATATCTTGAAACGGAATCCCTCGTGCAAGCGAATTCACCGAAAACTGATGCCGAGATAGTGCTATTTGCTGTAAGCTCTAAACATCAAGGTATGGGACTCGGAAGAGCTTTAATGCATAGGTTTCTCACGACAGCAAGGAAATTGCAAGTAAGAAAAATAAAGGTGTATACTGATCCCCTAAGCAATTGGAAGTTTTATGAAATAATGGGTTTTCAAAAGCATGCTTCATTTACTGACACTTTTAATTCTCATATAGAAAGAAAAAATAGTGAAGGATATGTCTATGTTTATCATTTTTAAATACTTCTAATTCACTTGTCAACAATGAAAAAGAACGACTATTTTTTACAAGTTTAAAAGAATGGAGATTTGGTAGTGTTTTAAGAAATACTACCTGACCAATGGAATTTAGAAATTAAAAAAACCCCCTTTTCTCTTACAATCTAGTCATTTCTAGAAATAAATTAAATACAGAAAACACCTTCATTAGATAGGTGATAATAATACATTTAACAAGTGGCGCATATGCCATAAATATGAATAAAAAAACTAAACTTTCTGATTTTCAAATACAGATAGATAAATGGATAGAAAGCCACGGAGGATACTGGCCACCCCTCTCAATGCTTGCGGCGTTATTGGAAGAATTAGGGGAATTTGCACGAGAAATGAATATGAAAGAGGGATTTAAACCGCAAAAACAGAGTAACCAGAAAAATATAAAGAACGTACAAGAACGATTGAGAGAAGAACTATCGGACGCCTTGTTTGCGCTAATATGCATAGCAAACTACTACAATATAGATTTAGAGTCTGCACTTCAAGATACTATTCAGAAATATTCTACACGCGATACCAATCGGTTTATTGAAAAATAAAATGCATCATCCATTTCTGTAAAGTTCCCTATAATTCCTTTCGATTGTACATATCCCAAATAATTGAGGATCTCCATCACTTATCACCCAATGCCCCCGAGTTTTGAATGATAATTCGATTTCTCGCTTGGAATTATCAAAAGAGAAAACAAATCATTTTAAGCATCATTAATTCTAAATTAGAGAGATGATTGAAAAAGAAGGTGTGCCTCAAAAAGAATTATTAGAAGTGTTAGAAAAAAAGCTCTCCAAAGATTATGAATATTATAAGGGAAACATTTTAGGTTCCATGTGTACTTCAGCCCATACCTTTGGGAGAGAAGTCTATTGTAAATATGTAAATAAAAATTTGGGAGACCCGGGGCTTTTTCCGGGAACTTCTGAGCTCGAAGAAGAAGTTGTAAAGGAGATTGGAGAATTATTTCATGGAGAAAATATCATGGGTTCTTTTACCACAGGTGGCTCCGAAGCAAACTTAATAGCGGTAAGAATTGCTAAAGAATTACGCCCCGAGGTAGAAGAGCCGGAGGTGGTGCTGCCGGTATCTGCACATATGTCGTTCGATAAAGCTGCCGACCTGTTGGGAATTACCTTGCGAAAAGCACGCTTACTCTCTAATTTTCAACTAGATGAGGCTCATTACCGCTCCTTAATCAATGACAATACCGTGGGAGCAGTCGCCGTTGCGGGAACGACCTCCTTAGGGCTAGTAGATCCCATCGAAGAGATCGGCAAAATGATACAAGATAAGGATATATTCTTCCATATAGATGCCGCATTTGGCGGTTTTGTCCTTCCTTTTTTGGAAAAGACCGGAGAAGGACTGCCCGTTCCTAAATGGGATTTTCATGTAGAACAAGTAGATTCCATCACCGCAGACCCTCATAAGATGGGAATGAATGTGATTCCTTCGGGGGGGATTTTCTTGCGAAATGAGCAAATCATCCAGAAAACGGGATTTGAAATCCCCTATTTAGCGGGAGGAAATTTCAAGCACCTTCATATCGTGGGAACCCGTCCCGGAGGTCCGGTCATTTCCTTTTGGGCTTTAATGCATCATCTGGGAATGAATGGGTTTAAAAAAGTGGTAAACCGATGCATGGAAAATACACAGTATTTATCTGAACAGATAAAGACAATTGAAGGAATTAATCTGGCGACAAACCCCCTCATGAATATTGTAGGAATTACCACTCACGATGGACAGAGTATCTGTGAGCTAGATAAGGAATTGAGAATGCAAAATTGGATGTTGGGAAAATTTGAAGATTTTAATTTGATACGAATTGTATTGATGCCCCACATCACTAAAATACATCTTTCAAAATTTGTCGGAGATTTAAAAAAAGTGGTTAAAAAACTAGAACTATAGCTCTAAGTCCTTCCAAGAATTTATTTCTAACTTCTTCACCTCTTTGCCAATCAATTCCGAAAGAGATCCTATTTTTTCAAGTGTCAATTCATCACTTTTATCGCCCTTCTCGTAGATAAAATAAAGTTCTTTGGTATCCCATTCTTGGCTTTTAATCTCGTTCAAAAGATTATCACATTTTTTTTTGATCCCTTTGAGGGCAGAATCGGGTATTTGGGGGTTAACTTTTTTATAATCTTCTAAGAATACAGGACCACCAGAAACAAATAATCGCCTGGGGTCAACCCCTAAATTCTTGAGAATTTTTTTTGCGGAACTCGATGAAATCAAGGCCATATTGGTAGGATCCTCTCTTAAAATGCTCACAATTTCTTTCCTCTGAGCTTCCTGGGGAGGCGCCGCTTCTTCGATACTTGCCTCATCTATATACTGAGAAAAAAGCGGTTGAAGATGCATTCGAAGAGCTCGTAGACGGGAACGAAACTGCTCTGAAAGAGCCTCGTCACAGTTGTAGGTGGGCGAGATTTTGCGAACAAGCGTTTTTAACTCCACCAACTCATCAAAAGAACCAAGAAGCGCATATATATCGGTTTTTTTTAGTTGCATATTTCCACTTCCACTACTCATTAGTTGATATTAATGAAAAATAAAAATTAAAATTAAATAAAAAAAGAACACTTTACTTCTTAAAAAAAAGATTCTAATTTTTCAAATCATTAGATGCAACATGGCGAAAAAAAGCTTTGAAATTAAAACATCTAAGTTTTTTACGAAAACATGCTCCAATTGTGGCAAAGAATACCCTAGCTGGTTTGTATCATGCCCCTACTGCAAAACCCCATGGGATAAAAAGAAATATGAGCAGGAACAGCAAAAGGAAGGTAAAATAAAAAAGGACGTGAAGATAATGGTTAAGATCACCGAGGAAAACTTTGAGGAGCCGATAAAAAAAGTCAATTTAAAATTTAGCCCCAATCAAGGACAAGCATGGTATCAATTACTAATGGAAGAAAAATCGGATAACATCTATGAGGCCCAAGTGCTTGAGGTTCCGGACGAAACTACCTTGATTTATTTTATCGAAGTAGAACTAGAAAATAATGAGATTGTGGTTGAAAACAATAATGGAGAATATTACCATTATAAAGTATCCCCATCTGAACCAGATAGCTAAAATAAGAGAGAAAAGAGTTTTAAACCCCTTTTATTGAAAAGAAAATTAAATTCCACCAATTTCCTTTCCTTTTACATTTCCGGTATAATCTTGTACTTGGTTTCAAGTGAGAAGAGTTTCAGCCTAGTTTTGTTCCACATTTGTTACAGAAAGCATAATCACCTGAAAGCGTCGCTCCGCAATTGGGACAAATAACGACACCGCTTCTACTTTTCTTAGCAGTTGCCTCATAATTCTGTGCTTCGGGGATACTTGCCTCAATATCTTCAATATTGGGGATTGCTTCCACACTCGCAATCTCACTTTCAGAAATCTGGTCCTGCTGTTTTGAAACAAAGGGAATAAACGCTGAAGTTTTTGCTTCTGCTTGAGTGCCTTTTCTCTGGGAAAGCGTCTCAAATAAGGAGGGCGGTCGGGGTTCTTCTTCTTCGACCACTTCTTCTGTTTCTTGCTCTGGTTCTGATTTTATTGAGGGAAAATAATCATATAAGGAGCTTGATCCCGTTCTTTGGGGTTTCTGATAAACTGGACCCGCGGGTGCGGGCTGCTCGACCGGTTGCTCGACCGGTTGCTCGACCGGTTGCTCGGCTACAAATTCGCTGGGTGCTTTTGTCGGAACGGGAGATGTGGCGCTAAATGGAACCGTTTTTGGTTTATATTCTTCCGTTTGAGCAGGTTCCGAAAGATCTTGCGACGAGGAAATCTTGGCAGCTTCTTGTTGCAACTCTGCATTTTCTGCCAATACCTCGTCAGGCGTTTTAAATTCAAATTCTGGTGGCTTACTTGACACTTCTGGTTCGGGAGCAGAGGAAGGAGGCGGAGTAAGTTGTGGTTCGGGAGCAGATATAGGTTCCGGCTCGTACGGCATCTCGGGCTCCGGTGCGGGTTCTGGCGCCGGTTTTGGCTCCGGCTCGTACGGCATCTCGGGCTCCGGTGCGGGTTCAGTCTCCAGTTCCGGCTCCGGTGCAGCAACCAGTTCCGGCTCCGGTATAGGTTCCGGCTCGTACGGCATCTCGGGCTCCGGTGCGGGTTCTGGCTCTACAAAGGATTCCGGTTCTGGTTCTGGAATAGGAGGCTCTTCATATTCCGTTCCTTCCCCTATTTCTTCAGGAGGGATTAACGTTTCTTCTCGTGGAGAAATGGGGATCTGTCCAGGAGCATACACAGTTCCCTCACCAATTAATTTTTCCGGTACACCTTCTCCAATCATAAGACACGCAAGAATATAAAAACAATCTCCAACATTATCACCCGTTTTTGCGGAGGTTTCCATATAAAAGAGATTGAAATCTCTCGTAAAATCATTAATTTCTTCCAAACTTACCATTCGTTGATCGACTAAATCATCCTTATTTCCCACTAATAATAAAGGGATTTCTTCCTTAGCATTGGCACGAACTTCTTCAATCCATTGAGGAAGATGCTCGAAAGACGCACTATTAGTCAGGTCGAAGATGAGAAGGGCTCCTAGGGCACCCCTATAATACATCGGTCGTATCGAACTAAATCTTTCTTGACCTCCCGTATCCCAGATTTGAAGTTTTGTACGTATAAGTCCGTTGTCCGTATCCACTTCAATGGTCTTGACGTGGAAGTCAACGCCTATGGTCATCTTATATTTTTCCTGAAAGTAGCCTTTGCTAAAGCGCAGCGTAAGAGCGGTCTTACCAACACCGCCGTCTCCTACCACAATTGACTTAAACAAATAATCGTATTCATCAGACATCCTTTAACCTCCATTAATATTATAGTTCATAAGTGATACAAATAATTTCTATTCTAATCAAACACTTTTAATTATAATTCATTAATAATAATAATAGTTATTATATTTTATTGTATTTTACGTTAATTTACCTATTACATGTTACTTTACCTCAGCACACCTTTGTTTTAAAAAAGTGCAACAGACTAAAATAAAAGATGGTATGAAGATATTAAACTATTTATGTTATTAAAAATTTTGTAATCCGAAATTGTTTGAATAGTAGCAACAAAAATTAAGCAGAAAATCAGTGGACTTTTTTAGGATGAAAGTTGATGGTTGAATATACAATGAGCATCTTATCACACCTCACCAGGAATGGATTTACATGAAACTTGACATATTATATATTTTTCCTTTTGATTTTTATGGATATCGGACAGTCCACAATTCCTTTTTGACGATATTTAATCGAATATCTAATTATATCCATTCAAAAGAAGTGCCTCCCGGTTGTAAAATCCAAGAGGAGTATGTAGATTTACGCTATGAAGATCTTCCCGCCTATACGCCCGAAAATATAGATGTCTATAGACAGAAGTTAGAGAAGATCTTATTACATATCTACAGCGGGTTTCCTTTTGATATGGTCTCTATCTCATGCTATAGTTCCTTTCATTATCTTAATACAGTGGAAGTGGCCGCTATGATACGTTCGAAAATCAATCCTGAATGCATTATTGTCGTAGGAGGACCTCATGCGACAATCAGACCGATGGATTTTAATTTAAACCATCTTCCTAGATATATTACGAGGCATTATGAGCTACAGTCTACACCATTTACGTATTTAATAAAAGAGGAGGGAGAGATCCCTTTTTATAAGCTTATTCGGCGGTATTTTAGGAATGGTTCTCCCCAAAAAGTGCACCACAAAAAGCATGCCAAATGTAAAATTTTAGCTCCCGAGTTGGTAGAGGACTTAAACAGTCTTCCTCCTTTGGATGTGGAATTATTTAGGCGATATGAAGAGGTGTTGAATCGAAATTTGTTTAATCTCAATATTGAATTTTCTCGGGGATGTCCCTTTCAATGCAAATATTGTCCTAACTCGGCACATTATATCAACTGTTACAAGAAAGTACGAGTGAAATCCGTGGATAATTGCATGAGAGAGTTGCATCATCTTAGCGAGACAGACTGGCTAAAGATTAAACATTTATTTATTAATGATATGATATTCATGCCGAAACGTTCAAAAAAGCGTGAATTTTTTGAAGAAATCCTTCGTTCTCAAAGGGAACGAGGGCAGTTTCCTTTTCGTATCGAGGTGGAGGAGCGTGTTGATTTATGTTCAAAGGAAGATTTGGAGAAATATGCACAAAGCCAAATAATTCCCCAATTTGGATTAGAAACGGCTTCAAAAACGCTCTTAGCGCGCATAGGAAAGATTTTAGGGGTGGAGCAATCCACGATTAGGAGGGGCGCCGAAATGTATTTAAGAAAGGCAGAAGAATTAATTATACATGCTAATAAATTAGAGCTTCCCGTCAGTTTTTTTTATGTAATTGGCTTACCTGGGACCGATCGCCACACCATCAATGAAAGTAAAGAGTTTTTTCTTGAAAAACGATTTACTAATACCTCACTTATCGAGAGCTACAACGTGAATCTGCGATTTGCTCTGTACCATGCCTATTTTGGAACCTATTTTTATGATAATGCAGAACAAGTATATGGAACTAAGATGCTCTGCGAACAGTGGTGGAGGAAATTTTCCGGAGATCAGATCTATTATTCTCAATTGGTACACCCATCCGATAAAATCTCGCTTCCGGAGGTAATAGAATCCTATAATTTGTTTTTAAAACAGGTATTTAATAGCCAGAACAAACTAAAAAATTCATTTTATTCTGTCTATAAATATACTTATTTTAAAGAGTGGATGGATAAAGTTCTTGCGCTTTATGAGGTTATTTCCTAATTTTCACATAGGATCGGCACGGAAGCCCCGTCCTTTAGGGCGGGGAGGAAGTGCCGTTAGATAGTATTAAGTGACAAGATTTAAA
>SHMU01000144.1 GCA_008080765.1 Promethearchaeota archaeon
TACATGGAGCGCTCAAGACCTTCAGTTACAGGTCATTAAAGAGGACGTCCAAGGATGTCCAGATTTTAGGTAACTGTTAAAAATAAGAACATTACAAACAAATAAAGATATTATAAAAAGGGAATATAAGAAAAAAAATTATTCTAATGTAAGAGAGAGGTTTTCTTGAAGCTCAGCAAAACGATTCCTAATAGTTACTTCCGTGACTTGAGAGATTTTCGCAATTTTTCTCTGCGTGACTTTTTCTTTTGCTAGAATAGATGCTGCATATATTGCTGCACCGCAAACTCCTGTTGGACCTCTTCCTGAGGTGAGTCCTCGTTTTTCTGCTTCTTTCAGGATTTTTTTCGCTACCTTAAGACATTCATTAGATAAATTCAGTTCAGAAATGAACCGTGTGAGAAAGTCGGATGGTCTTGTGGGATAAAGATTTAAGTTCAGTCGATCCAATATAAATCGATAGGACCGTCCTATTTCTTTTTTATCGACACGAGCGATTTCAGCAATTTCGCTTAATGTAATTGGGATTTTAAATGTTCTACATGCCGCATAGAGACTTGCTGCAGCTACACCCTCAATACTTCTACCCCGAATAAGATGTTTTTCAACGGCATCACGATAAATTTTTGCAGAACATTCTCTCAAGTTTTTTTTTAAATCCAAATTTGAGGCCATACGATCTAATTCACTTAAGGCAAATGTTAAATTTCTTTCTGTAGCATTGCTTACTCTAATACGACTTTGCCATTTTCTCAAACGATAAATTTGAGCCCTCAATTTGGCAGGGATTTTTTTTCCATAGATATCTCGATTCTTCCAATCGATTAACGTGCTTAACCCCTTGTCGTGGATCATATAGGTATTGGGGGGTCCTGTTCTGGATCTGCTTTTTTTTTGCTCTGCATCAAATGCTCGCCATTCAGGACCTCGATCGATATGATTTTCTGAATGAACTAATCCACAATTCTCACAAACTACCACACCTCTGTTTTCATCATAGAAAACATTCTCTCCACATTCAGAACATGTATTTTTCTCACTAATGGGATTATCAACCTTAGAGTTCAATTCTTTCCAACTTGAAATGATTAACACCTTACTATATAAAAGGTTTTGAATAAAGACGAATAGTGCTAAATTATTAATTCATTTTTACGTAAAATTGATTATTTATGGCTTTATCATTAATTAGCTTTTCTTGATCAGGTTTCGTTTTTACGGAAATAAACGGACTTGAGATTGGACCAAAAATATCTTTAATTACACCATATTTTTTATATTCTTGCGTAAATAATGGTTTCCGAATAAGCGTGTTAACAATCTTTTCGTGCTCTGAAGTCCACTGGGGTGATCGAAAAATAATATGCTGCTTTGCCGAAAAACCTATGTAGTATAGATTTAGCTTAACCCAGTTCAAATTTAATAACCCATAATTCGTTGTTTAGGTCTAGTTTACATGAAACCTTTAACCTTCTATAAAATTACATTTGATTGTTTCTATTTAAATTTAATGGTTAATGTGAATTTTGGTTGTTATGATGACCGTATGATTTCATATTTCTTTTTGCATACACAATCATAGTCAATTTGGTCTAATTGGCTTAGATCTTGATGAAAAACAAATTCACGTAAGCTATGTTTCATCTTTTCATTACAAGTCTTTCTTAGACAATTATGAATACCACGTTTTGACCCGGCACCTGATGGATCACATAAAATACGGATCTTTTTCAAAGTTTGGGGAGTAAGTGCCATTTTAAAGCAATCAAATAGAGAATAAAACCATGGTGGCCTGTATCTATTAGTATACCAAAGATATTCGATAAGTGAACCTTTTTGAATATTGCATGGATTTATTGAAATGGTATTAACTTTTAAATTCGAAATCTCTTTTATTGAACTGGCGCAATCATCAATTGCGGCTTGTTCATTTAAAAATGGAGGTTTGAAAAGAAGATAAATCTTCGAACCGATGCGATTTCTCGCGCATAAATTAATACTCTCGATAAAGTCTGCATAAGATACATTTTTATTAATATAAGTATTTCTAATATGATTAGTTACCGATTCCAATCCAATTCCCACTTCCACATGCTTATCGGGAATAAACTGATTAATTTGATCTAATTTATCTTGGGTAATATACTCTACACGTGATTCCATAGAAAATTCAGTGATTTCCCGGATTTCTGCAATTTTTCTATAAATGTGCTCCCGAACTACTGAAGTGATTTCATTATCATCAAAAAAGCTTCCCGAATTGAAGATTTTTAAAACATAACGGTCATTACTGTTTTTAATCTTATTTACGGTTTGATTTATAGCATAATCAAATTGAGAGATGATGTGTGATGATTCAACATTTTCTATGGCAGCATCTTCAATATATCCACACATTGAGCAGCCTCCATGCTTTAAAGCCCATTCACATCCTCTAGTTCTTAATATTATTGTAAATTCTTTACCAATTTCATTTAGCAATCTTTCTGTTTTAGTCCAAAATGCCACCGGCTTATTTAAATTTTGCGCTGACCATTTTTTTCTGTTTTTTAGTGTTTTTTGTCGTAATTGTGTGATTTGTTGTGCCACATAATTTACTTCTTTATCACTCTTATTTAGTTTCATATAATTTAGCCACCCTTCCTGAATTAGACATTTGAATAAATCTACTGGATACTAACATAGTACCCATCGCAATTATAGTTGATTTATTTTTATCAAAGATACACACATTATCTGCGGGCAGCAATCCTTTGGGATATTCTTTGATACCCGGCATAAAAAGCGTATTTCCTTTTATTTTAGTACCATCAAAGATTAGATATTTGGAAAATTGGGGATAGGAAGCGATTTTCTCGGCTCCATTGATAGTTAAATACAATCTACCTGTAGAAAACTTAAACGTCGCCAATTTTTCCTTTTTCGCATTAAATACATTCAGCTTAGTATTTTGTTTGTTTCTCCTGTAAGATAGTTCTTCTGAGAATAAGAGATTACCGATATCCTTTCCAAACTGATATTCTATAATCTTAAAGAGTTTTCGGTTCCATGTTTTAGTAAAGATTACTTGAGAATCCAAATTTTGTTGAATCTGAACTTCATCCAGATGCTCCTCAATCAATTCAGTTAGATTTTTTAAAGAAGTCTTCGAAGTCAAATTATCCGCGATATTTGTATAAAAAAACCGATGTTCTAATTCATTTTGGGCACTTTCAGCGATGATCCGATATCCTTTATCGAGATGACAAATAATTGGCAGGTTTTTATCATATTTCGTCAGTAGTTCAATTAACATTTCTGAAGCCAATTTGACTTCTTCGGAATCCCAATATCCCGTTACAGAGATATCGTAAGAACTTACGGGATATATATCTTCTAATTGTCGAGGAATTGCACCTAATGGAGAAGTAAGAATTATCTCTTGAAAATTTGGAAATTCAGAAAACTTTCTAATTGCTCTATAGAATAATTGATGTGATCTGGATTGAGAATAAGGTTTTTTGGCAGAACATGGGAGTAATATAATTATGCTTGTCCAAGGTTCGGGAGTAAAAGTGTGAATAACCTGCTTCCTAAAGTAGGCAATATCAGGTCTATAATAGGAGGAAGCTCCGATACATTCTATAATCGCATTTTTTTGAGTAAGTGGAGTATATTGTATAATTTTTTCAAAGTAATTTCTGTCTAAAATTTTTAACATGGAAATAAAATTTAGATCATTTAAAACGGATTTCTCAACAAATTGTCGGTAATCTTCGGTGTGAAGATATTGATTTATTTTATTCATAAATATTTTAGCCGTAATGAGATTATGATAGCAGAGTAAGGTAATTTTTTCTTCCGAATATTTTTCTTCCAACAATTCTTTTAACTTTCCTTTACATGCCAAGCAATTACAAGGAAGATATTTAATTTTATAGGAGGGTAAAAGAGACTCAATGGAATCATAATAATTTTCAGTGGATAAATAAGTAAGGTAGGAGGTATTGATTATATCAACTCCCAGATATACCAGAATGGGAAGATGTTTTGAGAATATACTCCCCGATGCCATTAATACGATATTATTATTTAATTGGTCCTTGGTGCTTATAATTACTTCAATAATATTTCGATAATAATTGAGATTATCAAACAAGTCTATAAAATTTAAGATTTTAATATTTGAATGGGAGTTAATGAAGTCTATATATAATGTAAATAAATGATAATAGTCAAATAATTTGATAGAAAGACCAAAATTTACATCTGGGTTATGTGTAAGGATATCCTCTATTTTAGCAAGATGGTGAATAATTTCTTGCTTTGTAAATTCGAAATTAAGAGTTGTTGTAGGAATATTAAAGGGAATAATTGGACATACCTTAAATTTGAGAAAAATATCTTTTTTTGCATTAAAGATTTCATTAAATCTTTCTATTGTGCCATAATGAGTAAATAAAAAGCCGGAATCTTGAAACATACCATCAAGAAAATGCTCATCGATGTGATTTTCATCAGAAATGAATAAAAGTTCATGATCACCGAAAGAATCTACAAAATCTAGATCTTGCAATAAACCTTTGGTAAGAGGAATTATATTAATGGGTGTTTTAATCGGTTCACGGGCTCCTAGTAAATTTATTCTTCCGATACGGGCAAAACCCACACGATTTTTTAGTAATTCAAAAAAGAAAGCCATTCTTTAACTGAAAAAATTAAAAATGTAAATATTTGTTAATAAAAAATGAAAAACTAAAAATATAATTAACCTATTCTAATCTTAAGTGAAAAATGAAAACAGAATTCTAAAAACGAAAATTTGTGAAAGAAATCTGTTCATCTAAAATAAAGCTACTGAATGTATCCTCCACTTCTCCTGAACTGTATAAATTTTTTAAAAAAGTTCCATATTCTTTAATTGTTTTTACTCGAATGATTGCAAATAATCCAAATTGGGAGCCCATTCTATAAAGATGTGTTATTTCGCTTTGTTTCTCTAATTTTAAAGCAATTCTATCGTAATCCGACGGATTTCTAGGTTTTATGCGTATTATGTATTTACCTTGAAAGCCTAATTTCAAAGGGCAAAAACAGACGGTGTAATTTAAAATTATTCCAGATATCTCCATTTTTTTAATTCTGTTATAAGTAGTTGATTGTGAAATATCTATTGAATACTGTTTCCGTAAAATTCTTGTAATATCATAAGTGGAAATTAGATCAGTTTTCTGTTTAGTTTGGAGTATTTCCAAGATACTTAAATCAATATTATCTAGTTGAAAATCTTTTGAAGTAAATTGGGATAATGCTATACCATGTGTTTTATAAATTTTGATAGGTTCAGAGAATTGGTACTTTTTAAAGTAAGATTCAGCCATAATATCATCTATTTTTTTCACACCGTTATTAAATTCCTCCTTATTTCGAAAAATAAATAATCCAATCAGAGAAAATTCGCCAAAAATACCATCCAACATTTTTAGCTGTGGAATTTGCAATAAACTTTTTACTAGGTGTGGTTCGTTTGGATTGGTTTTTATTTCCATTACAACATATTCAAATCCCGTGTGAATTGGATTAATTGTAATAGTATAATAATTAATTATTTTTTCCTCTCTCAATCTATTAATATGGTTTTGAATTGTTTGTCTTGAAACTGAAAATCGCTCAGAAATCTCTGTAATATTTGGTTTTGAGTTAGAATTGAGACTTTTTACGATATTAAAAGACAGACTATTATTTTTTTCCTTCAGACTATATTCACGTTATTTATTATTTAATTGAATGTTAAAGGAGAGGATAGCTTTATTAGCAATTTTTTTTGCATAATTTTAAGTATTTTAATTAAAGTAATAAATTAATAAAAAAATATTTATTTCAATTTGGTGAGAAAAATAGTTAATTATAAAATCGCTGATGAAAGTTTATCAGCTCAAGGTGAGGAGGCATTATATATTGCCCAAAATAAAATGCCCGTAACAGCAGAAATTATCAGAGAGCGATTTCAAAAAGAAAAACCATTAGAAGGAATTACAATAGCGGGATGCCTTCATGTTACTAAGGAAACTGCCAATCTGGCTCTCACTCTTCAAGCAGGAGGTGCGGAGGTGTATTTATGCGGAAGCAATCCCCTTTCTACCCAAGATGATGTTGCCGCCGCATTAGTAAAAAGAGATATTAACGTGTTCGCATGGCATGGGAATACCACCGAAGAGTTTTATTGGTGCATTAATGAATGCTTAAAGGCAGAACCGAATATCATGATTGATGATGGTGGGGATATGATCGTTACCGCCCATAAAGATTTTCCTGAATTAATCTCGTCCGGAAAAGTCTACGGGTGTCAGGAAGAAACTACTACGGGTGTGAAAAGATTCATCGCAATGGATAGACAAGGTAAATTATCGGTTCCCCTATTCCCAGTAAATGATGCACGATGCAAAAATCAATTTGATAATGAATTAGGTACCGGTCAGGGTATTATCTCTGCAATTTATGGAATGCATATTTTATTCGCTGGCAAAAATGTGACAATAGCTGGGTATGGACATTGTAGTTCAGGGATGGCCTTAAGAGCTCGAGGACTAGGCGCTAATGTGTCAGTTACCGAAGTTGATCCCATTAAGGCTCTAAAAGCACGATTTGCGGGATATACTGTAAAACCAATTTTAGAGACATTATCAGAAGCAGATGTCATTTTGACAGCAACAGGATGCAAACATGTAATTCCTCCTAATCCCGAAGTTTTTAAGAAGTTAAAAGATGGGGTTATACTAGGAAATCTCGGACATTTTGATATAGAAATTCCGACAAAAGAATTGTATGAATATGCCAAAGAAATTAATCCTATCAGAAAAAATGTAGAAGAATTGATTTTTCCGGATGGAAAGAGAGCTTACTTGCTTGCGAAGGGGCGTCTGGCAAATTTAGTGCTCTCAGAAGGACATCCCAGTGAAGTAATGGATATGTCCTTTGGACTACAATCTTTAATGTCAGAATATATCGTACAAAATCATACAACGCTCAAACCAGGAATGATAGATGTTCCTAAAGATATCGACGATAAAGTAGGATATTTAAAGTTAGAAGCAATGGGAATCAAAATCGATGAATTAACTGAAGAACAATACAATTACATTCATGGGTTTGAAGAAGGAACTTAGATAAAGACCTAATTTTTCATCCACTGAAATAGTTTTTGTTAAAATCTTCATTGGGTGTTTTTCAATTTCATTTCTTTTTGCTACTTGAATTAATTTATTCCTTTTAATATAGCGAAATAAATTCATTTTCCTTTTCAGTTCAGAACTAAGTTCAATATTTATAATTGCCATATTTATCATTTAGCATATATATGACATCTTAATTAATAATTTCATTAGATAGAATTAAAAATAGAAGAGATTCAGTTTTTTTAATAGATTAAATACATCAATTCTTAATGAAAATGGTAATTTGTACATGTTAGTGGGAAGAAAATGGGAATATTTTACCTAAACATTTAAATAGAAAAGATGAATACTATTCATATCATGAAACGAGTAAATAACACAGTGATGCCCTATATGGATCAAAATGTCCCCTTGCAGGGATTCGGCTGTAGCGAGAGCTACATATCTATTGCATAGACATTAATCACTTTTGAACTCGTTGCTTTTTCTCTTGAATTTTCTGATAGCGCAAAAATCATCTTTAACAACGCAATTAATCTTCTTAGATCAGTAATACATCGATATTTGATGCAACATTTCAGGGAGTGTGGTCTAAATAGCGAGGATACTCGGCTAACATCCGAGAGGATGAAGGTGCAAATCCTTCCACTCCTATCTGGCTTAAACATAATTTCCCAAGAGTAACTTATTGATTTTTCCATCAATGATTAATGGAATCCATTGGTATTCGGTGTTTAATAATTATAACATGCGAACGTAATCCAGGGTTTTAGAGAATGGCACCAAAAGGCGCGGAATCATTTCCGCCGTTCGCAATCTTTTAAAAAATTTTAATAAAAAAGTACTCTTGTATTTATTAAAACTTTCTTCCTCGCTTCAAATTATCAAAATGGAAAAAAAATAGGAATAAATAAGCAAAAGTTAATATATCCTTTAATAAAATAGGTGGTAAACTTATTGAAGAAATTCCAAGAAGTAACAGATTATAAGCAACTTTTTAAAGTAAATAAATATAAAAACACTAAGCTTTTTAGAATATATCCCGGGAAATTAAAAATTCCCACCGGTAAAATAGTTGCGGGAGATCCCTTTCTTATTTTTCATTGCAATCACTTTGAAAAAACCATTAGCCCCGGCGAGTATGAAGTCGAATTAATTTTTTTAGAGCTTCCGACTGCCGGAAATCGACTGGCTATTGCTCGAATAGTAGTAAGCGAGAAAGATGCTCAATATTGGGAGCTTGCTCTCCTTAAAAATGAGGATATAGGAGAGCTGGCAAAAGGCGAATTTATTGGATTTGTAGTAGATTCAGGATTGGCATGTTTTATAGATCACCAATTTTGCAAAGAATTCACTACAACTATGGATGGATTATATAGGAAAAATAGCAATTTTAATTATTATGATGATGTATTAGCGGCAGAATTTGCTGAGAATGCTTTTAACAAAAACGACCCAAGAGACGTAGGTGATTGGACAAATCATAAATTTGATTCAAACAGTATAGGGAATGTCATGATATTTTCCTCTGGGTTTGGTGATGGGTTATATCCTGTCTATTGGGGGATTGATAATGAGGGAAAAATCACCGATCTCTTAATTGATTTCTTCGTAATATCTTTTTAAATAATCTTTCCAAAAATGAGAAAGGAAAATAGTAATCTTAGCTATTCTATTAAATTGGATTTCCTTTTTCTTAGGGATAAACTATATCTTTTGCCAATGACGATTCTTTATAAACTTCCTTTGCTAATTCTCTTAATCCTTCAATTCCGATGGGTTCCTTCACTAGTTTAACCGATTCCCAGATTTTGAGAGTATCAAATTCTTGAGAGATTTCTTCAAGATATTTTTGTTGAGTAGTGTACATTGTTTTGCAAAAATCACAATTATTTGCAACATGTGCTGGAATAAGCATGTTTACATGGACTCCATCGATGCTGATATATTTTTTCGTTAATTCTCGAGCACGTTTTATCTCTTCGAAGCTGGGCTTTTCTGCAATAGTAACTAATCTAAGTGAGCCAATATCATGAATTAGTTGGGTAATTCTTTCACCCCTTTTCTCTAAATCTTGAACCATATTTAAGATTTCAACTCCTAATTCTCTTCGTTTCTTGTCATCTGCAAAGGGTGTAATGAACTTTCGAAACATTTTCCCCACATTTTTTATAGCTCCTCTAATTGAATTGTAAAAATTTAGGGAATATTTAAGTACAACCTTAATTTGGTCTTCGGGAATTTCAAAAAGGGCAAGCATATTTCCTGTAGGCGGCATATCAACCACAATGATATCAAACAGAATTTCTTGACTCACATCTTCCGCATCTAAAATCTTCTGAAAAAACATCGCATTTTTTAATGCTAATGGGATGGAATCCGCAGTAAAAGTGGTATCAATAAATTCTTCAATTTGAGGAATCATTCCCACCAGAGGCATGCGTTTCATGAGATTCTTCATTTTTTCAATCAAAGTTCGAGTGTATTCTTCCGCATAGATATTCGGGTCTGGTTCTATTCCCCATAAATTACCCGCTTCAGTCAATTGAGTTAATTTATTACCAATTTCAGTTAAAAATAAGTCGGATAAATTATGAGCCATATCAAACGAGATGACTAAGACTTTTTTATCAGGAAGTAAGTCGGATAAGCGAACTGCTGTTGCAGCACTAATGGAGCTTTTACCAACCCCTCCCTTTCCTCCCAACACGATAATGCGTTCCATTTTAAATCCTAACCTTTTATATTTTAGTTTTGTACCAAAGAGATATTATAAAAAAAAAGCTTGCAGATTTAAAGATGATTATATGATTAATAATATCATAATTAATAATTATGTAGGTCCTATCTCTTACATTTCAAGAAAAGAACTCACTTTTATAGAAATTTAACCATAACAATTTCTTTAGATAGGAATTTTTTTGTCTATGAATTTCTCCAATATGCTAACCTGTAATCTTAATTTTTAAAAAACCAATGGGGGTTTCCCGACTAAATATCACTAGGTGGACAACCCAAAAAAATCTTTTGTTGTGCCTCCAATTATGAATAA
>SHMU01000145.1 GCA_008080765.1 Promethearchaeota archaeon
ATAACTTTATATGCCATATCTGAGTTTATTTTAGATTTATTCTAAATTTAACGCAAATTTCGACTTTAATAATTATAATTTTGAGTTGAAATAATTCTATTTTTTTTTAAGAGTCTTTTCATATGAGATTGAATCATTATGCGTTCTGCTAAAATTTCGTAGAGTTTATATTGTGTATATCGGGGATACACAATATTTCGACCTATTAATTCTTCAATTGTTTGTGAGGTTTTTTCTGAAAGCATTTCCATGATTTTATTATCTCTTTTATGAATTATATCCAAATACTCTCCAAGTTGATTTTTTATGGTTTGTGAACCATAAATAATACCTTTATGTCCGGAAATCGCAATATCCGCATTTAGCGCCATAACTTTTTGGATTGACTGTTCAAATTCGTCTACATCTGAATCGATACCTCCATACCAAGGTCCCAAACTACTTAAATCAATATCTGCAAGGAATAGAATATGAGAGTTCTTTTCATAAAAGCAACAATGTCCTTTGGTATGTCCCGGAGTATAAATTGTTTGTAAAGCATACGACTCCCCAATTTTAATAGTGTAATTATCAGAAAGGTTCCCATCAACTCGCACGTCTTTCATACGTAAACCTTGCAAAATTGTATCAAAAAGCTCTTCCTGAGCAGGATCATCGGCAACATCATAAAACTCGTACATTTTTGAGACATCTTGAATTATTGGAATATCTTCTGAATGCGCCATGAAAGTAGCATTAGGAAAGAGTCGATTACCCGAGATATGATCTTCATGCCAATGAGTAAGAAGTACCGTGTTGATATTCGCTTCACGTTTCAATTTCCTTAAAAAACCACTTGAGATTCCGGTATCTATGAGTGTATCCTCAATTAACATACTATGTGAATATGGATATTTTCCGTTTCTTTGCCCTTCTATAAAACAGATACCGGGATAGTCATCAGAAATTTGTGTGAGTAATTCTGTCATAAGTTCTCTACCTTAAGAATGAACTGAATTTGATAAATATATTTCTTGTTAAAACATAGGATGAGAAAAAGGAGAGAATTCTTATAATCATAGATCTTATCTCTCATACAACATGATAATTATTAGGATTACCTACTCCTTGAAATTCAGGAGAGTACATCGGATAGAGAAAAGAAAGATTTTGCGAAAACCTTCCTTTGTAATTGGCACGCATTTCATATTCTAATGTTTTGGTGAGGAGTTGATTGAGGATAATGATTAGGTTGCCTTCTTGCATAAAGATTTGGGATACTTGCGGATCTTCGCGGTACCTTTCTCGGAGCTCCTCTAAAAACACATTAAAACCAGCGGGGATAGGTTCTTCGATGATAATTGTGTCTCTCAAGATTGGGGGTACTTCTCTATTGCTTATTTTTAATTGTATTGCAATAGATTCATTTATCTTACAATTCATCTGTAATGGGATTCGTTCAATTTCATAAGCATCTTTGTGTACCGTGAGGAGTTCCGTATTCTGTGTTTCGAGGCTTATTCTATTCCACCGTTGCGTTTCTAAGATGTAAAATGGTCGGATTTGTGCCTTTTTAATATCTTGATCAATTTTGGATTCATCCTTTTGGACTTTTACCTTCAATTGAACTTTTATTGGTTGCGGATGATTTTCAAAGATTGTGTCAAAAGGATATCGAAAGATTGGTATCTGCGATAATTCATAACATTGATATTCATAATTCTGCTCATCAATTTCCCAAGAAGAGGTCTTATAAATATCTTCCCGATAGGTTGATTTTTTCGTTTCTTTTATGGGTGTAAGTAGAGATGTGCTAAGGGTAATGTGCATTGGAACAAAATCACTATAGGGAAGTTTAGAATAGAATAAAATCGCACATCTCTCAATTGTGGAGATAAATCGGTTCTTTTGTTGAGCACAATTACGAATATAAGTTGCTATCTTAAAAATGAGTTTTTGAACTTGAGCAAGCTTAGGAGTAGAGGAAATAAATTCTTTTTTTTGAGCTTCTTTATCTAATTCTTTTTCTTTCTTGGACTGATGAGCATCTATTCTTTTATTAAGGTATTCTAATAAGAATATTCCAATGTGAGAAGTCAGAAATAAATTACTAAAGGGGCATGAAGAATTATCCCAATAAATTCCCCCCTCTACCGATTTTGTAGTTGATAAAAGGTGATCCACAATTATCTCACATTTTTCCTCCATAGGTACATCAAGAGTTAAATAAAATTTGCCGATTAGAAATAATAAGTAAGGATCATCTGTTGAATACTCTTCTAAGGTAAGGAGTAGACGATGTTTGAGTTTCTTATACTGATAGGGAACATCCCCGACTATTTGCGCTTGAAGATTGAAGCTATTTGCTAAAAACAGCTCATAATGTAATTTACTCAATTTTTTAGTAGTTCTTTTCGAATCCATTGCACTTTGTAATACTTCTTCTTTAATATTGCCATTTGGTTCGAGTATATCCCCCAGAGTTTTTATGGTGCTTCTTATTAAGGCATATAATAAGGAAATATTAAAATCTGAGATAGTCAATAAAGTATCGTGAATCAAACACGATAAAAAGAGATCAGTGCTTTCATTTCTCCACCATCCCCATAATCTTTCCTCATTCCTTCCCAAAATTAATTTTTGAATACATTTTTCTAGCACATTATAATAGGTTTCAATTAAGTCCTCTGGGAAAGATGCGGCTCCCTCGGAAATTTGTAAGATATTGACTGCTGCAGAGAGCATACTGGAAACTTGTTCATTGCAAGAATAATGATAATTCAACAGATTCTTGGCGCTGTCTATTATAAAAGAGGAGTTAGATGGTAATACAGTGAGAAAAGATTTAACCACATAATCGCCTGAAGATATAGGGATTTGCATAGTAAACTCATCGCCTTCTTCAAGAATGCCTGTATGAGTTTCAATAAATGGTAATCCGATTGGGTTGATTTGAAATTGTTCAATAATAGTGTCTTTATAATGTTTTGAATCAGCAGTGATTTCGAGATGAGCAACACCGGGAGTGACTGCTTCACATATAATAATAAAACTTATGCTATCATTTGCATTAATTTTTTTATTGGGATCATCCTTAGCAAGCCCTTGGATAGAATCAGTATATAAGTTATTTGAAAATTTCCAACTAAAATTAGTTACAAAAGTCTCGCTAGTTAGATTATTTACTATAATTTTAATCTCAAATTTGTCGTTTTGGCTAATATTAGGAGGATATCTAATATTTAAGAAAAATTCTTGCTTTACAATTATTTCGCCAAGATAATCTCCCACATCTGCGTCTTTATTTGATGCGATTAGATATAATTCTTGGGTAGTGGTACTATCGGGTATCTTTAAAGAAAGAGGCATATCATCCAATGAGAAGAAGGGTTTCCACCAGCCCAATTCATCAAATACTTTTCTAATGGTTTCAGTTTTCTTTTTCTTCTCCTTTTCCATTTTTGTGGGTATTACACTAGAAGATTCTAAATCAGATATCTCTGCAGCACCTCCGGAGTATGACTCCCGGCTGTAATGATCAACATCCGTCATAATACTTGTATATTTTGGATATCCCACCACGCTATCAATTAATTCTGTCTTTTCATAATCCCAATTAGTACCCACTTTGAGGAAGCGGCTCCCATTTTCGATGATAATGCATTTATTTTCTTTTATAGATTTTATGAATTCATTTAATTCTAAAATCCAATTTGGATTTGTATTTAATTGCAAGAATTCATTTGTTAAAACTTTATAAGAGTTAATATCGATCATAATATCTTCTTGAGGCTTAATGAGATCCTCACTGTTTTGCGAGTTTCTAATAATATCCTTAAGAGAAAGAATTAATTGTTCAAAATTCGTTTGAAACGATGTTATCAACGCTTCAATTAATATTTTTTCACGAGAATATGATAAATACTCCTCCCATAATTCGATGCCCTTTTTCATCAGTATTTCTTCAATATAATAGGTATAAAGATTTTCATTTGAGATAGAATACTTTGAAAAAAGATTATTCCAGGCTGGTGGAAGATATTTCTCTTTTATGATGATAGTTTCTAAACGATGTAGTATAAAAGCAGAAATTTCTAGTTTTGCTCGTTTTGAGAGAGTGGATAAGTTTGAATTCAAACTATGTGAAAATTCTAAGGGGAGCTTAATTTTATCATCTGTAAATGCTTTGTTTAGGAGAATAAGTTTGTCTTTATCGCTTAACTCAAGCTGAAGCGAAAGGTCATAACACTTTAATAATTTTGCTAGAGAAAAGTTAAGTTTAGCTAGTATGTCTATGTCTTTTAGCTTTTTAAATGAACTCTGAAGACTTTCCATTAATTTTTGGTATAAAGTTATAAATGAAAGAAGGTCAAATGAATAACTGCACTGTAGCAGAAAAATCTCTAGGATCTCTTGAACATCTTTCGTTGCAAGCTCCATAGGATTGATTGTATTAAATGTAATTCCATTTTTTGGAAAAATCATTAATTTAAGAAGGTCAGGATATTTGTATTTTGAAAGCTCATGACTTGCTTTATCAATTAACATCCCCGAAAAAATAATATCTTTTACATTTTTTATATTAGAAGACTCCTCTAAATAGATAGAGATGGTTTCGCCCGGCTTAGCTACTTTAGGATGAGCTAGCTTAGGCTTCAATATTTTTTTGATAGGAATTATTTGGCATACTTTTTCAGTTTTTTTTGCAAATCGATTGTTTTCTAATATGCCAAAATAATATAAAGTGAAGAGAGCATCACCAGTAAGATGATCGGGTAAATGAAATATTTTTTCAAAATAAGCATCCGAAGGAGCCATAAAAAATTCATTGTGATAAAGTTTATTTTTGTGAAAAGATGTATGGAAGAGAGCACCTTTCTGAAATGACCCAGAAACCTTACATATGAATGATGTTGCTTGGTCTACCTTTTGGGGAAGTTGTACCTTTAGCTGAGCATCTTTTTTTTCCTCATTTGTTTTTGATTCGACCTTTTTTGGATGCTCAATTTTTATATTAATTACCGATTCAATCTCAAACTCATCATCATATTTCTCATTTCTACATGCAATACTGATGTATCTGTCAAAACTATCCAAAAATAAATCTTTTTCAGAAGGAGTAACTTTTATTTTTATGATTCCATTTTTTGTTTCTTGTTGGATATGTAAAAAATCTATATGTTCTTGAGAGTTATACTTTTCTTGAATATATTTCTTCTTGTACTGATCAATTGTATAAATTGTAATATCCAAAAAGCAATCAATTAAATTAAATTCATAATCAAAACATTCTATAATAAGAGCAGGATCTGCTTCAAAAATTCCATCATTAGATAAAACGAAGTGTTCTGCTTTTATATTTATCATTATCGCTTCTTTTACAATAATTAATGGTTCTTCTTTAAGAGATCCTCTTCTTCCGTGAGCATCTTCTGCAATAATAAGTAATTTACCAATTCCAGAAGCAAGCTTAATTTGTTCTTTAGATTTATCGATTCTGATATGTGCTTCACTATTTAATAAGGGAAAAGGCTCTAGTTTTAGAGAAATCCCTGCTAAATCTATAATTTCAATAATTATAGACCCCTCATTTATGGGTTCTCCATAGAAATAGTGAGCTGTTATATCAAATTCAAGAGGTTTTTTTACAAACCATGAGTTAGGAAGATTCTTTAGTTGAGATTCGATTTCAGGTCTTCTATAATGTTTTATTTCAATCTCTTTTTGCGTAGCAAAAAAACGTTCATCTTCTCTAGAAGAGTCTCTAAGTTGAACTTCCAAGATATATTTACCTTCTAGGAACTCGGGTTGAGTCTTTAGTTCAAATTCACAATATCCAAAGTCATTTGTCGCCCCATATTTAAATGACAGAAAGACTTTCTCCCCATGAATGTCCTTAATTAATTTGATCTCAAAATCTGTGTTATCAGAAACTCTAATGTAATCTCTGTACTCTTCGATCACCCAAATAAGACCCCGAATACTATCACCGGGCTTATATTGAGTCCTGTCGGTAAATAATAAAATTTTTTGGTATATGTTATCCACTATTAGATTTTTGTGAATTTGAAGGGTTTGGGACTCTCGTGTAGTTAATACATCATACCCCTCAGCAGTGATGTCCATCACATATGTATTCCTTTCATAATAAAGTGGTATTTTTAATTGGCAAACTCCACTACTATTAGTTTGTCCAGTAATACTCTCTTCGGGAAAGTTTTGAAAATAGACACTCACATGAGCATTCGGGAGGGGATGAAAGGTTTCACGATCAATTACACATAATAATAAAGTGAAATGTTTTTGATCTTCGTAATATTCTGTTGCAAATGATGAGATGACGGCTAATTGTTTGTTTTTTATAGAAAACATTGTATCAAGCTTGTTTTTGAAAGAATCATTATTTATATATGAAGAGATGAGTTCTTGTGAGATTTTTTCGTTAATATTAAGATTAAAACTCTCTAAAAATTCATCTATTCTTTCTTGAGCTTGTGCTTTTCTAATATCTTCTTCATTATTTCTCGAGGTCATATTTACTTACTCCTTTTTAGTGATTTTAGCTTTCTTAGTAATTAATTTTGATGTTGCTTAAGAATGCATCACTTTGAGTTGCTCCATCGCTATAAAGCTTTTTTGTGATTAATCTATTTTTTATTATATCTGAATTAAATAATTCATTAAACTGAGTACAAATGATTTTGTGAATATAATTAACAGGACGAGGAGGAATTCGAATATTGATCTGATGGAGTGTATAATCCGGTAAAATTCGGTCTAATTCTATTTCTAATCGATATGGAAAGTTTTTTATGCTTGCACCTCCTCCAAAAATAACAATATTGTCCAAATATACGGATTTATCATCTAGATCTTCCAATATTTTAGCAATCATAGATTGTAGGGAATTAAAATGATCGTCTTCATCTATTGCCATATGCTTAAAATCAAACAAGAGTTCTGGAGCGAGATATAATTCTTCTTGAAGTAAGAGGTTATCACCATCAGGAGTTTTTACGCTTTTAGTTAAAAATAATTCTCTAGTCATATTCTCTAAAAGCTCTTTAGGATTTAAACTGCAAAATAAATGATTTTTTGCAATAGATTCAAAAAAAGGAAGTTTTAAAAATCTTGATTGTTCCCCTTTTCCGTTTTTTCTTAAAAGCCGTTTAAAATAATTTATTACATCACTTAACCCAAAATGATCGGAGATAAGATTTGATTGCGGAGTTCCTTCTGAATATGCTTGAAAATAGCTTATCCTATCACCAATGTTGCCATAAATTCCCGTCATTTTTTTTCCTAAATATAGCTGCAAAATATGGAAGCTATTAAGTATTATCACTCGGGGAAAATTAAAAATTTCAAAACAGAGCTCAAAAAGTTTATAATACATCTTAATAGGCACGATTGGATCCACAATCAAAAGAAGCCCATAATCTGACGGATCAATCTTTAGGTTAGAATAAATAACTGTATGTAGTAATTTCTCATATGCATTAAAATCTTCGATATTCCCTCTTTCAACTGGAAAAACAATTTTAAGAATGCCCGATAATTGAAATACCTCACTCATTCTAACAGCCACTCATTTCATAATTGAAATCATTTTCTTATTAAAATACAATACTATTATTGTTTATAAACCTATGCCAAAAACAAGAATGGAATGAAAAACAAAACCCTTCTATTATGTTGTATCATTTCTTTTATGAAAATCAAGAATAGCTACTCAACTGAAATAGACCAAAGAGAGTATATTTATTCCAATACAGATCAGTTTTAACTCAATTATATTGCAAATATATATATAATAAACGTCATTATTGTATTATTATTAATATCCAATGCTTTTCTTGTGAATTTATTTATGGTTGATTTAAGTATTTTAAATGGTCTTTTAAGTATTATTCATATATCTATCTGTGTAATTGTTTTCGTAGTAAGGGTAGCTCTTTACTTAGAAACTAAAAGTAGTCAATCTTTTGAGCATGTTAAAAAAATGGACGAGTGTATAGTAGAGTTGCAAACAATCTTAATTTTTTATACACACGCACTTGTCGAACTTAATAAACGCTCAATTAATCTTAATAGGGACTTATTAGAGTGTAAAATATTAGAACCATGAGTTAGCCTTGAATTCTAAACATTGAATGGACAAATTGACTCATTAGCTAAGGTTCAAGAAGCATTAAAAGAGGATATAAAAGAAATAAAAGTGTTAATTTCAAATAAAAAGGAGGGCATTTCTCTACTCATTCTGATAATCTTTAATGGAGTTTTAAATTGTACCATAAGACTTCCCTTTTATTCATATATTATAATTTTATAATTAATCTTCTTCTAAATTGATAAAAAATATGTTTAAGAGAATTAATGTTTTGAAAATATTTTTTATATTATGAATATTTTTTTGTACAACATAGTTAATTTTAAGAGTAAATACATTAAAAAAATGCCTAAGCCAATAGTAACCTTTCCTCGGATGGGATCTTCATGGGTTGCCTTCAAAGCGCTTATTGAGTCTCTAGATGCAGAAGTTGTACTGCCAACTCCTGTAAATAGGGAGCTAGTGAAGTTTGGGGTGAAACATTCTCCGGAATTTGTGTGTTTTCCTTTTAAAACAACCCTTGGAGAATTAAAAAGTGCACTTGATAAAGGGGCAAATACAATTATTATGGCAATCGATTGTGGACCCTGTAGATTCGGATTTTATGCTAGTGTACAGGAGAGAATTTTTCGTGATGTAGGCTACAAAGATTTTCGGCTTGTACCTTTAGATCAAGCAGATCTTTTAGATTTTGGTTGGGTAAAGACTCTGTTTGCGGTTAATCAAGTAGGAGGACTCTTTAAATATTCAAACTTTGTAAAAGCTGTGATCTTCTTTTTGAAAAAGAGCTTATATCTTCAAAATATCCATACTGCCGAGGGAATCTTCCGAGCATATGAAAGAGAGCAAGGAGCGACTACTAAGATCGTCAATCGATTATTCCATAAGCTGGATCAAGCAAATACCCTTCATGAGCTTCGGAATTTTAAATCGGTAATTAGAGAAGATTTTAACAAACTTGACATTGATAAATCACGAGATCCCTTAAAAGTGGGGCTTGCAGGAGAGATCTATATCACCCTCGAGCCATATGTGAATCTTGATATTCGCAGAAGACTAGGAGAGATGGGTGTCGAGATTTATCAAAGTCTCAGTTTATATGACTGGATAACTCATAAATTACACGTAAATTTCCATAGAAAATGGTTGGAATATGTAGCCAAACAATATATGCCGATGGATATAGGAGGAGAGGCAGTATGGGTTCTTGGGCAATATATTGATAATGCCAAAGCAGGTTTTGACGGCTTTGTTCATCAATACCCCTTCACTTGTATGCCTGAAATAACTGCTCGAACGATTATCACAAATAAATTAAAGAAAAAGTATGATTTGCCAATAATTTATTTTTCTTTTGATGAGCAGAGTGGCGTGGAGGGATTCCGCACACGCCTAGAAGCATTTTTAGATCTTATGAGTGCACGAAGAGAACATTTAAGAGAAAAACAAAAAAATGTCGATAATGTACCTCTTATTTCCAATAATCATTACGGAAATCTCTTTTATAGAGAATGCTTGCAATTAGTACAGCAAAACTAATGTTATTTTGTTCTTTCTACTCTCCTTTTACAGAGCATTATAATCCCTATTTTTTAATAAGCTTATTCCAAAAGAATAATAAAGTTGCTTCCTAACGTATAATCAACCTTAATACGATTTTCAACGTTAACAACTTCCTCATCCAATAAACTACCAAGAAATGATTTTGTTTTACAACTTAGTTTTTTATCAAAATGAGAAAAATATGCTTTTAATTCCATTTATTATGTTCACGAATAAATCTTGTTCTATGCTCATTTTATCAATAATACGATAAATTTAAGTATTTTTTCATATATTATGCAAGCGTGGAAACCACCGAGTTTAGTCGGTGGATGAGACGCCACTCTTTGTTTTTTGATTCTTGATATATTGTTGAATGATATCAGCCTATACGTTCCCCGCAGTTCCACAATAATAACTCGCTGACCACATGTGTCCCCCCCATAATGATCGTTTTAATTCTGGGTGTTGGATGAATAGTTTTCTTGCCGATATTCCCTTTAGTAATTTTGCAATTTTAGATG
>SHMU01000146.1 GCA_008080765.1 Promethearchaeota archaeon
TGCTTTAGACCACGATAAATAATAAGTTAAAAAAAATCGTATTTAAACTAAGGAAGTTATTTTTGATCAAATCCTTAGAATAAGTACTAATAGTATCTCATGACTTAACTTTTAACTCTGGGTATTCCTTCTAATAGGTGAATGAACTATCTCTTTAGCTATTCTTTTTTTATATATTAGATCGTTCTTTTCTTTTACTAATTTATTTCTTATCTTTTGAGGTGGTGTAGTTTCCTTTAGGGGAGAGCATTGTAATGAATTTTGAATTTAAGAGCACATAAGAAGGTTATGTTTCATCAGACATATGGATATCTAATGTTCAACATCTCTATATATAATAATAACATTTAAAAAAATTCACAAAATATTATAATTAAGATATTCGAAAAAGTTATTTAAGGTGAAAAAAAAATTACTCGAAATGAAGTCTGGTACGAAGATCCTGTACTAAGAAATTTATATATTAAAAGTGCGTCAAATGCCATGAAGGGATATCATAATCCGATAACCACGCCGAAAACTACGTTTGCTGGAACGAATAGTCTTAATGATTTCATAATTCATTTGGGGGCTTTTCTCAATGAGGATGAAAAACGAGTATTAATTATCGTAGACAAGGATCTCCGGAAATTTGGAGAAAAAGTTGCAAAGCTTTTGAAAGAGAAGCGAAACATAGATAGTCGAATTTTTGATGATGTGTTGCCAGAAGTTCCCAAATCAAAAATCAATAAAGCAGTTGATATTTGTAAGGAATTTGATCCAAAGGTGTTTCTTGCTATAGGAGGTGGTTCTGCAATTGATATGTCAAAATTAATATTGCTCTATTATGAAAAACCAGAGATTAATGTAAACCAGATGATGCCTCCTTCTTATTTAGGGCTTCGCAAAAAGGTGCATATCTTAGCGGCTATGCCCACGACAAGCGGGACAGGTGCGGAGGGTTCTTTTAACGCTGTGATTTTTGATGACACGAGAGAACCTCCTATAAAGGTTTCAGTATCTTTATATGAATTTTGTCCGGATTTTGCTATCCTTTATCCCGAATTTGTGAAAACAATGCCTAAATGGCTGACTATGGGAACAGGTATGGATGCTCTGGCGCATTCCGTGGGTTCTTATGTACTCATTGGCAGCTCTCCTTTTACTGATGCGATGAATATTGCAGGAATTGAGCTTATTTTGAAATATTTACCCCGTGCAGTTGAGCGCGGTAATGATATGGAAGCACGAGAAAAGATGCAGATGGGGTCATATTTATCGGGAATAGGGTTTATAAACACTGCGGCTGCGGGTGTTGAACACGGGCTCGGACACTCTCTCGGTGCGGTATTTCATGTCCATCATGGAATTGCAGTGGGGATTTTCTTAGCGGTGTCTATAGCTTATCAAGCACAAGTTACAGATAGATTTTTAAAGCTGGCTGAGATTTTTGCCCTCCATTTTAGTGACAAACCAAGACATGTTGTAATAACGGAATTAGCGAATAAACCAAAGGATGTTATTTTAAGAGAGTTTATCTTGGATTTGCAAAAATTCATGGATATGATAGGTGCTCCTACGTCTATTTCAGAGCTTGAGAATCCAAAAATCTCGAAATCTGAATATGAAGCTAAATTTGATGAATTAACAGATTTTGCTTGGACTGATAACACTACCTTATTCTCAACTCGTCCATTTACAAAGGAGAATATTCGAAAAGCATATCAAATTGCCTGGGAAAACAACATTGAAGATATTATGAATTTATATTATAAAGAGGTGTAAATTTTGTTAGGATATAATGGAAAAATTGCGTATATTGACTTAAGCAAGGAAGAAATAGAAATTAAAGAATTAGATCAAACAACTGTGGAGCAATATGTTGGAGGAGCTAATTTATCGGCGAAACTCACTTATGATTTACTTTCTAAGGAGGATTATGAGCTATTAAAAGAGGATCCCTTTGATGCAGTGGCACCTTTAATTTTTTCCACGGGACCATTAACAGCCTCAATTGTGCCCTCGAGCAGTCGATATTGTGTTTCGGGCATTTCACCTCTTACGGGAGGTTGGGGTGAAGCTACTTCTGGAGGCTATTTTCCAACTAGCTTGAGAAAAAGTGGTTTTGATGCTTTAGTTATTACCGGAAAAGCACAAACCCCTAAAATGTTAGTTATTTCTGATGAGAAGATTGAAATTGAAGATGCAACAGAGATTTGGGGTTCTAATACGCGTGAAACAATTAAACAGGTTCACGATAAGTTAAATGATGACAAATTTCGGATTACTTGTATTGGGAAAGGTGGCGAGAACTTAGTAAGGTATGGATGTGTGATCAATGATGAGGGAAGGGCTGCAGGAAGATGTGGTCTTGGAGCCTTAATGGGTAGTAAAAAGTTGAAAGCAATAGCCATAAAAGGCTTTAATAAAATTGAATATGCTGATGTAAAACAAATGAAAAAACTACGAGATCCCATTATCCAATCAATTAATGCAAATTTTGGCTTGAATTTCTTCAGTCATTATGGGACACTATGCTATATGGATATGGGAATGGTTCTCGGGGATGTACCTTACAGATATTTTACGGGCTCTAATTTTAAAGCAGAAAAATTAACAGGACGCGCATTGAAGGAAAAATATCCCGTACTAAGTTATAATTGTTCTGGATGTACCATTGCTTGTGGAAGAACCACAATTATGAAAAAAAACGGGCAAGAGATTGAGGTAGATGGTCCGGAATATGAAACAGCTGCTGCCTTTGGACCCCTCTGTGACGTTTTAGACTGGGATCCTATTCTTGAATGCAACCATCTGTGTAATATAGAGGGCTTAGATACTATCTCAGCAGGTGTAAGTATCGCCTTTCTCTTTTATATTGGAGATAATGGTCTTGCGATTGATAAAATTAAACCATTACTCAAAGATATGACCTATGAGGATTTGAAATTTGGAAATCAAGAAATAATGGTTAAACTTTTACATCAAATAATTACTAGAGAAGGAATTGGAGATGTGTTAGCAGAAGGAACGAAACGAATGGCAGAAATCTTAGGTGTCGATCCCGAGTTGGCAGCACATGTTAAGGGCTTGGAAGTACCTATGCACGATCCAAGAGCGTATGCTCTTCAAGCATTGGCATATATGGTATCTAATACTGGTGCAAATCACAATAAACCAGATATCTTTAATATAGAAGGAGATTCTGCTAAAATTTCTGGTGTGAGAGTGGGAGATAGAACTACTGCTGATGAAAAAGAAAAGAGCCTTGCAACCTATTGGTACTTAACGAGCCTTTATGATTCCAGCGTGATCTGTAATTTCACTCATTTGCAAACTGTTCATCTCTCGCGGCTCCTTGAAGCATCCACAGGAATTAAAACTTTTGGGAACAAAAGAAGGCTTCTTGAGGCGGGTGAGCGAGGTGTTCAGATCAAGCGGATGATCAACTGTAATCTAGGGATTTCTAAAGAGGATGATAAGCTTCCTAAAATAGTTACAAAAACCTTTAAAGACGGAGGTGCAATGAACATAACGCTTGATCTTAACGATAATCTTAGAAAACTCTATGATCAAATAAATTGGGACTGGGAGACAGGAATACCGAATGAAGAGCGACTTAAAAAATTAGAAATTATTTAATTTCAATTCAATTTTTTTTTTTGATTTTTTGTTATTAAGAATTTAGCTATATTTATCATTTAGATGCGTCAGTAATTAAGCTCATAAGGAGTATAAATTTTAAAGGAAAATGAATAAAAATGTATTAGTGACGGGTTCAGGTTCCGGAATTGGTCAATCAATTGCCATACGATTAGCAAAAGAAGGACATAATATTATTTTAAATGGAAGAACTCAAAATAAATTACTTGAAACCAATAAAATTCTTGAAAAATATAAGGTAAGAACGATAATAAAGTCCGGTGATATCTCTAAATCTAATTTCGTAGAACAATTGATAGCTGAAATAAGAGATGAGTGGGAATATCTCCATGTAGTAATCAATAATGCGGGGATAAGTGGTAAACCCAGTCATATCATAAACATTTCTGAAGAAGAATTCCAAACCATTATTGATATTAACTTTAAAGGTACCTGGTTAGTGAGCAAATTTGCCGCAAAAATAATGAAACGACAGAGAAAGCTTAACCCTCTTCGAGGAAAATTAATTAATATTTCTTCAATTGCAGGGAGAGAACCTATGCCTATGGAAGGAATTTATAGTGCCAGCAAAGCAGCGGTGATTTCTCTCACCAAAGGATTGGCAAAAGAATTGGCACCCGATATTACTGCTAATGTGGTGTGTCCCGGATATCATATCACTCCTATGTACCAAGATGACCCGCAATTAATAAAAAATTATTGGAATTCAATTAATATGATTCCTGCGCTAAATAAAGTAGGTACTGCAGAAGATGTTGCAAATGTTGTTTCATTTTTAGTGTCTGAAGATTCTAATTATATTACGGGTCAAGTAATAGGTGTTTGTGGAGGCGTTATTATCTAAATAAAGCAGAGATCATTACCAACAGAATTATACATGATTCAGAGACTCAAAATGAAGAACAAAAGAAGTAGAGAGATTGGTTTTAAATATGAAGAACCTCTATAATAACTAATGTTTGAAGAATAGAGAATAGTCTAACGTTTATATATAATAATTACTATATTTACTTAATTGAAAAACATGTTAGTTTTTCTATTATTGGAAAACAAGAGAGGTGAAATAAGATGTTAAATATCAACGGATGGATTGATGGACTTAGTGCACTTATAGTAATTCTCATCGGACTAGTATTCAGCGTTTTTTTTATCATAAAAGGAAAAAGATCGGAGGCTAAATTGCTCAAAATCTTAAGCTTGGCAAGCTTTTTAGTCGGCATAGGTTTTTTAGGTGTTATCTGTGATTTCTTTTCGATTCTATTTTCTGGAAGCAATTTTAGTAATGCAAATGGAGAAATTGCGCTATTAAGTTATATTTTTGTGCCTTGGGCTTTTACTATTGCAATAGTTTTTGGAAATGAAATTCACATTCCCACGAAACAAACAAAATGGGCAATATCTGGAGTTTATGCCGCCTTAGCTATTGTATTTATGATTATAATTGTAATTGACCCATTTGGTTCTTTTGATTTTATCTATCCCAAGGGATATCCTAATAGTCCCGAGAGTTTAGTGGATTACAATGTTCGACTTGTCTCAATTCCAGGTATAATAATAATAGTCTATGCTATTTCCTTGTTTTTATATTTAGGTGTTGGCATTCTCACTAAAGCACTTAAGTTAAGCGGGGACATACGCAAGAATTTTATTCGTATATCAGCGGGTTTTATTTGTTTTGGATTATTTGGAGTATTGGAAGTGTTGATAAGTCCCGGAATCATCCTTATCTTTATACGTGTAGGATATATTAGCAGTTTCTGGGTTGTGTATTCTGGTTTGAAGAAATAAAACTTTTCTTTATTACAATCCTTCTGAGGAAATGCTATGTAAGGAAAAACAAATAATAATAGAGTTCAAAGATAAAGCACAAGAGATTAAAATATTTCTAATTATTCTTTTTTTTGGTATCTACTTAAAAACAAGTTCCATTAAATAATTAATTTTTAATTCACCACTAAAAGCAAAAGAACGCATGCGTCTTTAGGGGAATGATGATTTTTGCATAAATCAATAAAGCGAATCCCCCTCAGCTCATATTGCACAAGAATTTCTTTTGTGTTTTGATGAATGATATCCTCGTTCATCTTTATTGTAGGGATGATAGAAAGTCCCAATTGTGGGGTTCGTGTAAAATTCTGCTTGGTAAAGTGGTCTTTAAATCAAGAGTCCCACTTCTTTAGGTGCTTGTAGTTCACTAATTAATTTCATTGAGAATCTTTGGCTTTTATAGAAAGAAAAAAGAGAATTAGAAAACTATAAACTGCAAATTATAATTATTAATTCTCAGCTTTGATTAGAAGTTTTTCTATTGGTTTGGGTAATATAAATCCAAAATAAAAAAAGGTCATATCTGCTACAAAAAGGATTCTAATTATTGAAATAACTATCGGATTGACCAAAGTAGAATCTAAAAACATGATCCCAACAAAAAGAATAAAGGCAATAAATAAAAATCTCCCTTTCCATTGAATGATTTTATCTTTAGATTTTTTCATCGCTACTAATGAGAAATGAACTCCCGTAATTAAAGCAGTTATGATACAAGTTAAGGAATAAACAAGAATAAAGCCAGAATATGTATGATCTAATCTCTCTGGATACACTATAGGTAATAATTCCTTTACAGGTGCCCCAGGTGCGACAAAGAGAAAATATACTACATATATTTCTAAAATGATTGAAAAAATGCTGTAAATTATAAGTATCGCTTTTTTTTTATCTGGAAATGTTTTAGTCAAATACACATCCAACCATAACAGAAAGTAGAGAGGAATAAAATTAGTGCCAATCAACACATAGATTTCATATGGTAATAAATGATTTGTAAAGAGCCAATAAAGATAGCCAAAAGCACCGGGATACCATGGAGAAAGAACAAATAGCGTTATAAAAAAAAATTTGTAAAGATCCTTATCCCTGTATTTATTTGCTCTAACTAATATAAAGATTGAAAAAAATATAGCTATTGAAATTGAAATTAATGATGCTACTCCACTCAACTGGACCCAAATTGATAATTCCATTTGATTAATACCTCTTTTATTCTATTATTAAGACTTTTTATATTTATAGTTTTATAATTTTATTAATTTGTATTTTTATTGTTTTGTATTTTTTCATTTTGTACATTAATATTTTATTTACTATATGAATATAGTTTAATTAAGGTTTAAGAAAAAGGATTTTTCTCTTGTTTAATTTTTTGGCGATACTTTTCCAAAGGTGGGGGCGCTAATCCTTTTTCGGTTGCTATTTTTTTAAGGCTTCTCATGATTTCGGCTAAATTAACCTCGGCAGGGCACCAATTAGTGCATTTTTCGCACCCAGTGCATAAATATAATCCATCTCTCACCGCAGCTTCAATACCGTTGTGGATATAATCTCGTAAGATTCCAATTGCCCCTATTCCATATTTCGAACCATAGACGTTTCCAAAAGCTTTAGAGGCTGTACAATAAAAGCTACATGTTTTACATCCAATACATTGGAGAAAGCTCTTGTAAAATAAATCCTCTTTAATCGCATTAGTGCGCCAATCATCTACAAGGATTATCACAACTTCTTTGGCGCCATACATTCCTTGCACTGAATGAGCTCTGATATCTGAAGTTGCAGAAGGTCCATAAATGAAGCTAATGTAGGCCAAATCCGCCTGATTAGTTCTTTCAACCATTTTAGTCATTAATAGCGCATCAAATACCGATGGAACAATTTTACTTATACCCACCAACACGATATGTTTTTCCGTTGCTCTGGTAAGTAAACTAATATTGCCTTCATTTTCTAATAAGACAATACATCCATCTTCTGCTGAAATTGAGTTGGCTGAAGTCAATGATACCTTTACATCATTTAGAAGCTCCTTTCTGTATGTGTCTCGAAAAAATTGAACAATACTTTCTGCTTTTGGAGGTAACTCTGCTCCATATACTTCTTTGATTTTTGATACTATTTTTTCAATTTCAAAATGTATCCCCGGACCAACTTGATAAGTAGGGAGCTTATAATCAAATAATTGTATAAGAACATCTCCCAAATCCGTTTCCTTCACGGTAATATTATTTTCTTTTAAAAGTTCTAAAATTCCAATATCTTTCGCTTCCACAGATTTGGATTTATACACTGTCTCTATATCTCCAAGCTCTTCTAAAAAGATTGTGTGGGCTTCTTCGTTAGTTTTGGCATAATGAACCTTCATCTTATTTTTTTCCATTGATTTCATTGTTTTTTCCACGTAATATTCAATATTATTGACAAGTTCTTTCCGTATATCACTTAGCTGTTTCTTATATTTCTCAATAAACTCTTTACTAGAATCATCATACTTATATTTGGTATTTATCGTTGAGTTTTGTGCAGCACAAGCAATCCTCCAGAAGTCAGTAAATGCGTTGTAATAATTATCAGACTCATCAATTTTTTCAATAAGACCTTTTAGATGATCGTATAATTCCTTATTTTTGTCACTCATACTTCTAATTCACTCCCCTCCATTAATTTTACGATGAAGTCTTCAAATTTCATAACTGTAGTTCTACTTCTTTTGTATTGCTCATTTACTCGTTGTAATGCGGTATAACAAAAAGGACATGCCGTTAAGAGCAGTTTTGCTCTTTTTGCTTGATCTAATATTAATCTTGAATTATAATCGGAATTTTCTTTAAAAGAAGAATAGACACCACCTCCAGAGCCGCAGCAAAATGACTCCTCTCGATTATTATCCATCTCTTTATATTTAATACCTTTTATTGAACTTAATATATGTCTTGGCTCCTCTATGATAGGCTTTCTTGCATTTCTTAAATGACATGCATCATGATAGGTAATAGTGAGCTTCTTGCCAGTATATTCCAAATTCATCTTTTCGAGATTTTGAGGCTCACTTATAAATTGTATAAGATGTTGTATTTTAATATTGAACTCTGAAAACTGCTCCGGATAATATCTGGTTAAATAGTTATAACATCCCGCACATATCGTTACCATTTCTGATATATTATTGGTTTTAAACCATTCATACACTTCACTCATATAATTACTTTGATCCTGTGAAGTGGAAGTGTTATGCAAAAGAGATCCACAGCATGGAACTTTATTTAATACTTCAAATTCACTATCAAGAAAATTTACAATTCTTTTAGCATTTTCACACATTTCGGGAAAGTTTGCTCGTGATAAACATCCCATATAAAGTAATTTCATCATTATTCTCCCTTTTTAAATTAGAGAATTTTTTTTAACACATTTAAATAGTACAATTATAAATCAAATAAAAGACTATCTAATGTTACATTAAAAGTCACATTTTCTAACGACTTCAAAAATATTGCATCCCCATTATTATATTTCACTCTTATTATTAATACTCTTCTTTTTGTGACATCCTCAATTTGAAAGGTTACTTCATTGCTTTTAGAGTTTGTATTTCCCATTACATTTTTGGGGAGTCGTTTTCATCGTCCCCTTGCTCCTTTTTATTTTGTAGTTTCATTCTTTGGCAGGAATCTGTCCATATTTACGCTTGGTTTCAAATTAATTGAATCTCTCTCTTAATAATTAAAGGGTAAAGGGGCTGAAAGAGCGGAAAACAAAAAATAGAAAGAATAACCCTCTTGATATAGTTAGAAGGCTTTTAAAGCCTTTGGCAAGGCATATTATGGTCAAGAGTACCCTGACCTCCTCCCCCTCTTGAACTTCTTGTAATCCAAGAGTTATAATGGCGATTCTAATAAAGGAAGATGGCAAGTTGAGTCGTTATTTGTATTCTCATTTATTTCCCTCTCAGAAGCAATTTAGCGTTCGCAATAAGGCTGGTCTTCTTGGTATAAGCCCCACAGGGAGCCTAAACATATTTTTGCACCCAAGACCCTTATTAAGATAATATTATGAAGGTATAGACCCTCGCAATCGTGTCTTGAGAAGGGAAATACACAGTCCGAGATCCATGGAAAAATCATAAAGGACAAGATGGAAGAAACTGTTAATGAAGAAATTGATCAAAAGAAAGAAAGTATCTGGGATAAAGTTAAAAAAGTGTTAACATATGCCCCAATCGTAGTAAAACTAATGGCGGGGGGCTTTCTTGCAACAGCTAGTGCATGCGTAATTCCTGGAATCGCTATTGGGATTGGAATAGGGCTTGGGATGTCAACTAGTGTGATAAGGCGGAATGTGATAAGGTAAAATGCTAATCTTGAAAATGAATTTAAAACTGAAATCCAAAGCCTATTAAGAATGATATACCTAAAAACACAAATAATAATGATAATTAAGAAGTAAATTACGATTCTGTTTGATCTTCAAATTCATGGGAATATGTAGAATAAAAGTTTGCCAATTGTTTGTCGTATTTATTATTTTTTAACTAATTGCGAAAGAAGTCCCCTCCATTCATGGAGGGGATGAATTTCGCAGAGCATCTCCATGGTTTATGCTGTGGGTGAGATCTTCCGCATTATACATCACTAAATTAACGGACCCCCTCCTTTTAAATACCTCGCATACTATACAC
>SHMU01000147.1 GCA_008080765.1 Promethearchaeota archaeon
CACAGACCTGTGCGAAATGCGGGAAAAGAGTAAAGCGTTCATTGTCCGAGCGTACTATTACTTGCGAATGCGGTCATAAGATGGATAGGGACTTAAATTCCGCTGTGAATATCATGGTAAAGTTCTTGACATCCGATGACTTATCGCATCAACCCTCCTTGAAGGAGGAATCCTTTCTACGCACGTGGAAGGGGTTTACCGCGACAAACAGCCCTAAGATATGCCCGCCAGCTAATGCTTAGTGGACTCGTGGGAATTCCCGTCCTTTAGGGCGGGGAGGCTTCAAATAATGATATATTAAAACCTTTCAATCAATATTAAAGTTGTAAATTTTCAAACAGATGTCTTATTATATTAAAGAATTTAAAGATAGGTATCGGTATTTAAGTAATTTTTATTCATCTCCCTTTCAGATTAATAATACTAACTATAAAACCGTTGAACATTGGTTTCAATCTCAAAAAACTACCAATTCCAGAGAACAAATTACTATTCAGAATGCAAAAACTCCAGCATTAGCAAAATCTCTGGGAAGAAAGAGTCAGTTAAGAACAGATTGGGAACAAATCAAACTCTTCGTAATGAAAGAAGGTGTGAGAGCAAAATTCTCCCAAAATCCTCGATTAAAACAATTACTTATTGAAACAGGATCTCAAAAATTAGAGGAAGGGAATCGATGGCATGATGATTTCTGGGGAATAGATTTAAAAACTAACAAAGGATTGAACCACCTAGGCAAAATATTAATGCAGTTAAGAACAGAATTCCAAGAAAAAATAGACTCAATACCTTTTCTCATAGAGTTATGGCGTAAAATCAATTTAGGAGATAATAAAAATTGGGTGCTGTTTCGAAATGGAACATGTGTCATCTTTACAAAAAAGGGTGATCAGTTAGTTGAAAGTGCCTTAACTCTCATCAAAGGATGGGGTCCTGTCAATGTTGGAACATCATCAGCTGATTTTTCAGTAATTACCTTAGAACACCAACCAGGATGGATTATAACTTGTCATCACCCAGATATACTGACCTACGTAAGTCCCGAGGAGATACCTTTTGATGAAATTAATGATACGAATGGCAATATTATGATTGGATTGATAGGAAGACAAAAAAGAGATTTAGATGGTAGGGTCCCCGTAATTGTTCATGTCGAAGATAATAGAATTGATTAGAACCATCATTCATTTTTCCATATTAATAGGTTTGAATACATAATTATAATAACTACTCTAACATCAATAAATGACTAATAAGTTTTTAAATAGGATTCTAGAACTAAAAATAGAACTAAAAATAGAACTAAAAATAGAACTAAAAATAGAACTAAAAATAGAACTAAAAATAGAACTAAGTCTTAATCAATTATAGATGTTTTCTAGCAGATTAAGATATAAAACCAACCCATAAAAACACCCAATATGAAACTTCTCTATATAATAACGCAAGAAATAGGAGAATCAGAGGTGGAGTTTTTAGCTCCTATACCTGTATGTCGAATCTCAAATTATTTAAATTCACGAAAGGACGAATTGACTGATTCTATCGAAGAACTACTCATTGATTTACGATGTGAATTACCAGAATTCATTCCAGAACAAGTAGGAGACTATAGAGCGGCCTTATCTAATCTTCTCTGTAGTTGCTATAAATTCTATCCATTTGAACTTGTCGCGATATCATGCTATGGTTCAGGCTGTTATTTAAACACGTTGGAAGTTGCATATCAGATTAGAAATCATATCAATAAAGATTGTGTAATTATTGCGGGGGGACCTCATGTTTCTTTGTGTCCAGAGGATTTTTATCCACAAAATTTCCCCGAGTCTTATTCCTATTTGAAGGAGACGATGTTATTTGATTATTTAATTCAGGGAGAAGGCGAAAGACCTTTTTTCACTCTAATAAAAACATTAATGAGCCATCCATCCAATAAAATGCATCATGATGTCCCTAGTTGTGTGAATGTTGAACGTGAACAAATAATAGATTTAAATACATTACCCATATTAAATTTAGAGTTGATTCATAAATATAAGAAATATTATATCAGGGCTGAAGCTCTATATCTCGATTTTACAAGAGGATGCCCTTATAAATGTTCATTTTGTATTAATAGCTATCTTTTAGCAAATAATAGAGCAATTAGAACAAAATCTCTTGATAAATGCATAAAAGAATTAGAAATTATTATTGAGGAGGGCTATGAGAGAATTCATCTATGTGATTCAATTTTTTTATCGAAAAAAAAGCTTCGATCGGAATTTTTCAAAAGATTGAAAAAATCAACGATCTCCTCTCTTACTAGAATTTCCGTATCGGATAGAATTGATTTCTGTTCAGATCAAGATTTAAAAAATTATGCTAAGCTTAATATCATCCCTCGGTTCGGACTTGAAACGCTTTCTACTACACTCATACAGCGAATTAATAAGACTCCCTTAAGTCCAAAAAAGTACCTACAAAGATTCAAACAAATCGTTAAACTTTCAAATAAAGTGGGATTGAAAGCAGAATTTAATGTGATTATTAATTTGCCCGGAACAAATATTTACAGTATTAATGAAATGAAAGATATTATATATTCAAATTCTATGCCACTCATAGAGAATTATGCAATAAATTTTATTTTCAGAATTTATTATAGTGTTCCAAAAACATATCTTTATATGGTTGCCGAAGAGGAATTCGGAACTAAATTTCTAGAAAAACAATGGTGGAAAGTACCCACTAAAGACCAGAAAATTCTCTCAAATTTGGTAATCCCCAGCAGAGATCTCTCATTAAAAAAGTCCTTATCCTCTTATTATTCCCTTATAAAAGAAATAATTCAGAAACAAGCTAAGTTTGATATGAGTATCTATAAGAAGCAAACACTTCTCTTTTTATGGGGGAAAATAACTCAAATTATTAAATATTGCGAAAATTATAACATATAGATCCCGATATCATTGCAAACCAACTAAATTAAGTCAAATTAAATTAAGTATCACAACTTATTCAATAGCTAGTGTATGAGTCTACAAAATTTAAATTTAATTTTATGATATATTGTAAAGAGAGTCTTTTATGAAAAGCTATTACCTCTTAGACTTGCCCTGTAGACTTTCAATGTTTTTTCTAATAATTTCTGCATTTGGAGATTTGAGCTGCTCAAACATCGTTAATGCTTTTTTATAATAATCTAATGCCGCATCAAAATCACCAGTATCATCCAATAAAGAACCGATATTATTTAATCTTGTGGCTTGTCCCCTTAAGTCTCCTAGCTGCTCGTCTATTGCTAATGCTTCTTTATAATAAGTAAGGGCACCATCAAAATCCTCTCTATCATGTAATAAAGAGCCGATATTATTTAATACTGTAGCCTTACTCTGCAAGTCTCCCAGTTGCTCTGATAATGATAATGATTCTCTATAATAAGGCAATGCTTCTTCTGGTTTTCCTTTTCCTTCGAATAAAAAGCCAATATTGTTTAGTCTCGAGATTTGACCCCGCAAATCCCCCAACTGCTCGGCAATTTCCAATGCTGCTTCATAATAAGTTAGGGCTCCATCTAAGTCCCCTTTTTCATCCAATAAAGAACCTATATTATTTAGATCTGCTGCTTTATTCCATAAGTCTCCTAGCTGCTCGTCTATTGCTAATGCTTCTTTATAATAAGTCATTGCTGCATTGAAGTCACCTCTCTCATACAACAGAAAACCGATATTGTTTAAATCAGCAGACTTGCTCCTTAAGTCCCCCAAATGCTCAGCAATTTCCAATGCTTTCTTATAATACGTCAATGCGCTATTCAAATCACCTTTATCACTTAATAAAGAACCTATGTTATTTAGCCTTGTGGCTTTACCCTGCAAATCTCCTAATTGCTCGTCTATTGCTAATGCTTCTTTGTAATAAATTAATGCTTTGTCCAAATTACCTTTATCATCTAATAAAGAACCTATATTGTTTAGCCTTGTGGATTTTCCCCGCAAATCGCCCAGTTGTTCGTCTATTGCTAATGCTTCTTTATAATAACTCAATGCCCCATTTAAATCGCCTTTATCATTCAATATAGAACCAATGTTGCTTAAGACTGTCGCTCTATTCCTTAAGTCTCCCAGTTCCTCTGCAATTGCTAAGGCTTCTTTATAATAAGTCAATGCCTCTTCCAATTGGCCTTTACCTTTCAATAGAAAGCCAATATTGTTTAGTCTCGAAGCTTTACCCCGTAAATCCCCTAACTGCTCGGCAATTTCTAATGCTTCCTTATAGTAATCTAATGCTTCATCTAATTCCCCTCTTCCGTCTAAAAGAGCTCCTATGTTATTTAGTCTTGAAGCTTTACCCCGTAAATCCCCTAACTGCTCGGCAATTTCTAATGCTTCCTTATAGTAATCTAATGCTTCATCTAATTCCCCTCTTCCTTTTAATAATAATCCAATGCTGTTAAGAGCACGTGCCTTCCATTTTTTATTATTTGTTTTTTCAGCAATATCACAGATTAATCTTGAACAATGTATAGCATCGTCAATCATATCAAAAGCTTCGTAGATTCTATAGGCAATATAATATTTTTCGAAATCATTTGGAGAATCAACATTATGATCAAGCCAACTTCTTGGTTTCAATGAAAAATTTGTTTCATGTAAATTAGGTCTCATCTCTATTATATTACCGATTAACCTTGTTATGTTCGCATCCACTCTATAAATATGTTCTGCATTATGCATTCTGTAAATATCTGTAAGAATTCGATTAATTTTATCTGATTTTTCAAGGTTTTTAGCTGTTAGCTCGTTGATTTCGTAGATCTTCTCGAATCCACCATCATCTAACGTATAATTAAGCCAAACTATATTTTTAATATTTTTTAAAACCAGTAAAGTGGGAACGATGTCAAAATCATCGCTTCCTGAATATCCAATTACGACCAGTATGCGATTCTTTGAAATATTCTCGAATAGAGGGCGCTTGAACGGTTCTACTTGAAACACACTTTCGCCTTCCTTGCCAGAACCAAATGCTTGAATTGTGGCTATGAGTGAATCTTTGGTATCCTCTCCGGTGATTATGTTTTTTGTAGAACCATGGATTTTATAAACCGCTTTTTTTCCTTCTACTACCAATTGTTCTGGATTATTATAGATTTCAAAATCTTGTTTGGTTATCACGGGAAGTATCTCTTTTTTCGGAACTCCCGATTGTAGCAAGGCATATTCAATCAAAAAATCGAAATTTGTTGTTATTACAAAATGTCCCTTTTTAAGCATCTCAGCGAAAAAAAAGTGTTGCAAATTAGGTATATCACATTGTCCGTAATAATCAATGATTTTAAGCTCAGGATCTAAAACGTCTCGGATGATTTCAACTAATTGCTCGAATCGAAGGTCTTTTAATTGTAAGATTTGGTTCTTTTCGGACTCGGCACATGTATAGTTAATAAGTGCCTCCATCATAGGGCGACCCGCTGGCATACAAGAAGGGGCATCGATGGAACATCCCGCCCCTACTAGAAAAGTCAGTCGTGCTTTATCAAGCAATAAATCTCTTATAGTTAGATTTGTACGCTCCATCAGTAAGTTTGCTACAATACATATTTGAGTATCCTTATAAGTACAAAAGACTATATATACTTTTTTATATGATAGGTTTACTTAGTGGGAAATCATTGAACGTCTTTTATTGTAAATCCATTTTTTTTTAAATACAAAGAGTAGTATTAAAATCTATTGATTACTAATATATTTAGTAAAGACTTGGTAGAAAAAACATAATTATTGAGTTAAAATGGCAAAAAAAAAGAAGGAAGAGGATCCAAAACAAACTTCCCTATTTGCATTCTCTAAACCTAATGATAAGGAAGAAGTTAAGCTTAAAGAAGAAGAAAAGCCTAAAGAAGAAGAGAAGCCTAAAGAAAAAATAGCACCACGGAAACAAAAAGAAGAACAAACCATCGATCCTGAGGAAATTAAAGCTTCTTTATTAGAAAAAAAAAGGCAAGAAGAATTAAAGAACAAACCATCGCAACCTATGAAAATTCCAGAAAAACTCTTTTTTCAAGGAAATGACGAACCGTTTGGGCTTCAAGAAGGGGATATGGAACTCGAAAAGATTAAAAGAGAGAGCGCAGAGTCTAAATATCTTCGATATTTAATTAAAAAAGGGGCGATAATTCAAGATTTAGAAAAAGGACTTCTTTTAGATGTACTTTATGATGGAGGACAAAACAAAGCCTATTGCAAATTTTATGATTTAAACACCGATGAAATTAAAATTTGGATTGATACCACGGATCATGAACCCTATTGTTTGAGTAAAAGAACCATTCAAGAGCTTGAAAATAACGTAGACTTAACCAATTATGCGGGATTTAAAAGACTTGAAGAGATTGAATTAATGGATCTCTTGAAATACCAAAAAGTTGAAATGGTTAAAATCTATGGAAAAACTCCCACCGATATTGGAGGGCGAGGAATGAATATACGAAAAATTCTTGATGAGGAAGCATGGGAAGCAAAGTTGAGATATCATCTTAACTATATTTATGATCGAGCTTTAATCCCGGGATTGATTTATTCTATTCAGAAGGGAAAGATTACCCAAATTCAATATCAAGAGAATACACAAGGATCAAAACAGATTGCAGAAGAATTGAAAGAATTATTTCGTGAGGAAGCGCCGGAGATTCAAGAGTTTGCAAAAGATAATTTGAATATATTTCTTACCTCAATTCCTGATGTAAAAAGAATGGCAATAGATATCGAGGTAAATTTAGGAACCAACGATTATCAAGTTCCCGATCCAAATCTTGCAAAGCAAGAAGTCATCAGTATTTCTTTTGTTGCTACTGATGGATTAAAACTCGTCTATATGCTCGCACGTGAAGGGTTTATTTATGGAAAACCTTATGAAGAATTCCCCGAAGATGCAAAAGTAGTCTACTTTAAATCAGAAAAAGAATTGCTCATCGAAACCTTTCGCTTAATGTGGAAATATCCCATCATTTTAACGTTTAATGGAGATAATTTTGATTTAAATTATTTATTTCATAGAGCACGACGATTAAAAATAAAGCGAGATTTAAATCCCATAATGATCAAACGGGGGTTTGGCTTTATATCCAATACCGAATGTGATCTTCGAAGAGGGATTCATATCGATTTATTTAATTTTTTCTTCAATCGAAGTATTGCGGGATATGCGTTTGGGGGTGCCTATAAAACTTATTCCCTAAATGCGATTAGTTATGCGCTTTTAGAGAAAGAAAAATATAAACATGAAGAAGAAATTCATGACATGGAATATAATATCTTAGCATGGTATAACTTGAAAGATTCCCTGTTAACTCTGGATCTTACAAGATTTAATAATTCGCTGGTATGGAATCTAATTATTTTGTTGTGCAGAATTACCAAAATGCCAATTCATGACATGCTCAGACATCAAATTTCATCATGGAACCAAAACATTTTCTATTACGAACACCGCCAAAAAGGATATTTAATTCCCAATAAGGAAGACATTTCCAAGCTCAAGCCGGGAGGATATTCTAAATCTGTGATCGAAGGAAAGGGATTTAAAGGAGCCTATGTAATACCACCAGTTCCGGGAATTCATTATGATGTGGTGGTAATGGACTTCTCTTCATTGTATCCTAGCATTATAAAAGAATTTAACTTATCCTACGAAACCGTTCAATGTCCGCATGAGGATTGCAAAGACAATCTCTTAAAAAGTATACCATATCATATCTGCATCCATAAGAAAGGTATTTTTGCCTATATTGTAGGTTTTTTACGAGATATTAGGGTCAAATATTTCAAACCAAAATCTTCTGATAAAAACCTATCAAAGAAAGAAAGGGATTATTTCAAAACAATTCAGCAAGCTCTAAAAGTATTTATTAATTCTGCATATGGAGTATTTGGTTCCAAGAATTTTCCTCTCTTTTGCCTACCTGTGGCAGAATGTTATTCAAAAGATACAGAACTACTAACAGAAAATGGATGGAAGTTTTTCGAAGATCTATCTAATGAAAAGATAGCTTCAATGAATGATAAAGGAGAATTAATATATGTAGAACCACTGAGATATATTTGTTCTAAATATGAAGGGTTAATGTTTTCACAAGAAAGTAAAAATATAGATTTAATGGTAACACCTAACCACAACATGTATATCGGTTATATGGGAAGAGATAATTATAAAATGGCAATAAAATGGGATTTTAGGAAAGCTATAGATCTTCCAAAAAATCCTAAATACAAACGAAATACCAAGTGGATAGGAAGATATAAATCTAATTTTATTCTTCCATCATTATCAAATTCAGATAAAGCTTGCATGAAATCTCAAAGAAAACCAATAATTATTAATATGAATGATTGGTTGAGGTTTTTTGGCATATGGATTGCTGAAGGATCAATTGTAAAAAGTAAAAAAAAAGTATATAATATAACAATTTCTCAATCAAATCTAGAAAAGAAGAAAATAATTGAAGGGTGGTTAAATAAACTTCCTTTTCATTTTAAGTATATTCAAGGAGAATTTAGGATTTATCATAAACAATTGTGGAGATATCTTAAACAATTTGGTAAAGCAGAAGCTAAATTCATTCCAAAAGAATTATTACAATTACCCTCGGACCAATTAAAAATTTTATTTGAAGCGATGATGTTGGGTGATGGATGGAGAAATCGATCTTATGGAACAAAATCAAAAAAGTTAGCAGATAACATTCAGGAACTGATATTTAAGATAGGATATGCATCTACAATAAGTAAACGTATTATAGAACCCCCTGAATCAAAAAAAAAATATTGGTTTTACTTAATATATATGTCGAAAACTCAATTAAGCCCAATGCAAAATAAGATGGTTGATAAAAGAAAATGGATTCCTTATTGTGACAATGTTTATTGTGTAGAAGTTCCAAACCATTTATTATATGTTAGACGTAATGGAAAAGCATGTTGGTGCGGTAATAGCACCACTGCCATCGGACAATATTCCATTAAAAAGACGATTGAAAAGGCAGAGAGTATGGGAGTAAGAGTTTTATATGGCGACACCGATAGTGTCTTTTTAGATAATCCCACTAAAGAACAAATGGAAGAGATTTCCAAATGGAGTAAAGACCAGTTAGATTTAGATTTAGAAGAAGAAAAAACCTATCAATTCTTAGCACTCTCCGAACGAAAGAAAAACTATATAGGAATATTTAAAGGCTCTCAATATGTAGATGTAAAGGGGTTGGTTGCAAAAAAACGAAATACACCCGAATTTATCAAGAAAATTTTTGGAGATGTGCTCGAACTATTGCGAGAAATCACAAATGATGAACAATTTAATGAAGCTCGTGATAAAATCGTTCAAATCATAAAAAAAAGTCTCCGCAAAATAGGGAAAGAAGCAGCTTTCACCTTAGAAGATTATGCAATTAATATTGGAATGCAGAAATCTCTGGATAAATATACAAAAGTTATACCTCAGCATGTTCGGGCTGCTTTGGAATTGAAAGATCTGACTGGAAGAGAATATCAAAAAGGAGAGGTAATTTCATTTGTAAAAACCAAAACAAGCAACGGGGCAAAAGCATTAGAACTTGCCAAATTGCAGGAAATTGATGTGAAAAAATATCGCGAATTGCTTAAATCTGCCTTGGAACAAGTATTAGATGCTTTAGGAATCACATGGCAAGAAATAAAGGGAATTAAAAAAATGGATGCTTTTTTTAAGAAATGAATATATGTAGCTATAAGCTAAAAAACATCCTATTAAATGATCAAAAAGATTTTAATAATTTTTTTCAATTTCTTCAAACACAGCACATAAATTAGGAAAAAACTTCTTCATTTTAACTTGAACAGTTGTTTTCAATAATTTTTTTATCTAATTTTTGCTTGTAACCTTTCTAATTTCGTTTTTTAACTGTTTTCTCCAAACCTTTTCATCTTTACTTGAGGGAAGTTTTATTTTAATATTCATTTGCAGTTCAATAAGTTCTTTTAACTAATTGCGAAAGAAGTCCCCTCCATGAATGGAGGGGATGGATTTCGCAGAGCATCTACATGGTTTATCGTGTGGGTGAGATTTTCCGCATTATACATCACTAAAGTAACGGACCCCCTCCTTTTAAATACCTCGCATACTATACAC
>SHMU01000148.1 GCA_008080765.1 Promethearchaeota archaeon
ATCCGAATTTTTTGGGTTAATTGCACGTTCTCTTCTCCTTGCAAGGGTCTCTTTCTATACTCATGTATAGTATGCGAGGGATTTAAAAGGAAGGGGTCCGTTAATTTAGTGATGTATAATGCGGAAAATTTCACTCACAGCATAAACCATGTAGATGCTCTGCGAAATTCATCCCCTCCATTCATGGAGGGGACTTCTTTCGCAATTAGTTAAAGAAAGTTTTATATCTTACTTTTTTTTGATGTAAGTGAAATTTATATTTCTAAGATGCAGATAATAAATTAGATTCATATGATCACGTTTGATTTTGATAGAGGGACTCAAGCAATTATTAATAAACATTATGCTGTAGAAGCGCCCATAGCGTGGAAGGACTGGTTAAAAATTAATTCTAAAGAAGAATATATAGAAGCATGTTTAAGAAACTCTGGATTATCTGATATTGATAAGTTATCTGAGCGGCTTAAGAAGGCGAGAACTGATTCTAGAGAGCTTTCGGTGGATAAGGAGCAGTATCTAGCCTCTACCAACTCCAGAGAGCCTTATATTTTCTGTCACACGTCAGGTACAACCAATAATGACCCTTCTGCACTCAAATGGTTTCATATTTCAAAAACTCTTATTGAAAGATTATGGGCACCGGGAATGAGAGCTATTTTTGAGTCGAGCGGTTTAGATTCAAGGGGCTCTGCGGTAATTTTCGTTCCTTCACGAATGCTTTTTGATGGAATCAATGAATATTTGGGGAAATCCTATATCTCGTTATATTCTTCCGAATTATCCCAGAGAATTGTTATTTCTCTTATTAAGCCAAAATCCTATGTATTATATCCGTATAAAGATGTATATAATTTGAAGGTGCTCGATTTTATTTTGAATATGCCCAGAATCTCCGTGATTTCCGCTCCCGCAGCAACTTTGTTGAAATGGGCAGATATTACTAGGTTAAAATCGGGTATTAATCAATTTATTGCAAATCAGAACAAGCAGAATGCATCCATTTTAAAAGAAAACCAATTGTTTAAATTTATCGAAAAGGAGGGTATAGAAAAAGGGGTACCTCTCATCCAGAAAAGACTTTCAGAGAAAATTTCTCAAGCAAATGTAATTTTTAGCATTAGTTCTTTAGATGAAGAGCGTTGGAATTTAATTCGCTCTTTTATGAAGTGGGAAAAGGGTAAAGAGCGATTTACGAATTTATATGTTGGTTCTGAAATTGGACCTTTTGCGTCAAGTTTACCTCTTGAGGGCTATGAAATCTCACGCACTAATAAAATGTATGTTTTTCCATTAACAGTCCCTGTAATTCAATACAAGAATGAGATGGATTTAATTACGGAATTTGAACATTCAGAAGGAAGGTTATTAATTTCAAGAGCTCATAATGGAACTCCTCTTGTGAATATTGATACGGGAGATATTATCTCAATTAAAGGCCATAATTCCTTGCCTCTTATAGGAGGGGACATATATAGAGGAGAATTTACGCTCAATTATGAAATATATATCAATCAAAAAATCAAAACCCCCTCGAACTATTCCATATCAGCAGGAAATTATTTTACCTTCCAAGAATTTGAAATTAAAGATGCATATGGTCTATTAGATCATCTAAAACAACAATGTTCCCTTAATAGCGATTCATTGGTATTAAATTCGTGGAATAAGAAAAAATGGCAATTATACTTGCCGGTAAGTAATGGAAAATGTAGTTCATCTGAAGCTGTTGAAGAAATTGTGTTAAATAACCTTAATGAAGCGACATTGAGTCACGCTCTAAAAAACCAAATGATAGATATTGTCCCCTTAACCGAACCATTAGTTGATTTTATATCTCCTCGGGATGAGGTTCTGCAAAAAGTGAGAGAAGGAAAAAGTCCGAAAGGAATATTGAAAAAATGGCCATTATATGTTATTAAACCAAAACATTAAAACAAGGATACATTCTTTTTTTCTTGAGATATTGTAAATAGATTGTACATTTCATATAAGTTGGTGGATTATAGTGCCGGATGAATTTGATTTTAAAAAATACAAGTCTTTTGAAGAATTTAGTGAATCTTTGGAAGGATATCGATATTATCATGATCTATACCTAAAAGCGATTAATCATCCAATCAGAAGAAAAATATTAAAAACAATACTTACTATAAAAAATGCTAAGATTACTAAGGAAGATTTATTCCTTGCATTAAAGAATGAAGGAATTCTCACCGATAGAAACATCTTCACCTACAATGTAGAATATCTTAAAAAAGCATTTTGTATTGAAGAAACAAGGGAGGAAAATTCTAAGGAAACTTATCTTCAAATAACTCAGAATGGGAGAGTAATTGAATTCTTAAATAAATTAGAGGAGTAGGATGGGTATATCATGGGTAGATTATGGATGAAGGATGTTAATACAAAAAATAATTTTAAGTAAAGATGAGACAAGATGAAAGAAAACACAATAAGAGGAAAGAAAACAAGAGAAGACAGCAGTCTATGACTTAAATCTATGACTTAACAAACTCTTCGAAGCAAGCGCAACAAGGAATCCCCATTATTACATTCATTGAGCCAATTTTTTTGGTTCGTGAATGCATATTTTTAATTAAATATTTCTTTAATTCGCAAAATTCATCCTCAAAATACATTTTTTTAAGATCGTGGTTATATCCGCCACAGATAGGGCAAAAAGAGTATGCCTTCACGAAACTATGGAAGATTCCTTTTTCTTCCTCAGATAATTGACTGATTTTTGAGTCAGGACTACTGAGAATTAATTCTTTGAGAGTTTCCAATTCTGTTAGCATTTGATCTCTTAATATATTACTAAAAAGTGCTTCAGAAGAAGGAATTGATTCGCAAGTGTCTATTCCATTTACCTCTTCATATTCATTAAAATATTCCACCGCTTCATTGAAAAATCGCAGTTTCTTTTTGTGATCATTTTCTTTTTGCATCATCTTGATTAATATAGATATTTTGATTAATATAATTTAGCTTTCATTTTCTACAATTTTAGAAGAGTAGGTCATAGTGGGAATTTTTAACTTTACCTCTCAGTTTAAATTTCATCCAATCTTGCTTTTTGCTTTAACTCCTTTTTTTGAGGAATTGTGCGTTGATATTCATAGGGCTTAATAGGGCCTAACTTTTCAATTTGATCTTTAAATTCGGATACGATGCGCGAAAATTTTTCACCCTCTCCTGCAGAGACCGATTCAATTCTCACTCTTTTTTCGTTAATTCCCGCTTCCGCTAACATTTCACGAATTGATTCATATCGCGTACGAGCTTTCATAAAACCAGTATCATAATGGCAATCTTGCGGATAGCAGCCCGCAATTAATACTCCATCGGCTCCATGAAAAAAGCTTTCAAATACTAATGAAGGGTCTAACATTGCTGTACACATTACTCTAACGGGTCGGATATTGGAAGGATATTGAATTTTGGATACTCCCGCAAGATCTGCTCCCGCATAGGAGCACCAATTGCATAAAAATGCGATAATAAAGGGATATTCTTTCTTTTCATCAATTATAGATTTAATTTGAGCATCTATCTGAGTTTTTGAAAAGCCCGGGATAAAGAGGGCATCATTAGGACACATTGCTGCGCACGCGCCGCATCCCGAGCAATTTTCTTTAATAAGAGTAAGTTCCTTATTTTCAATTTCTATTGCGTTAAAATTACAAATGCTTTCACATAAACGACATAAATCGCATTTTTCTGGATCATAATAGACAATATGAGGATCTAATTCAACACTTCCTCGTGATATTAATGCGATCGCTTTTGAAGCGGCACTTTCCGCTTGTGCGATACTTGAGGGTATGTCCTTTGGTCCTTGAATGGCTCCTGCGATATAAATACCATTTACGGACGATTCAGAAGGTTTTACTTTAAGGTGCTTCTCTAAAAGAAAGCCATAAGGATCTTGAGAAATGTTGAGAATTTGACTTAATTCTTCCGTTCCTTCGGCGGGTTCGATACCCACCGCAAGCACCGCAAGCTCAGTCTTATGCTCGAACAACACATTTTCAATCACATCCTCCCCTCTGATAATCAATTCATCGGATGTATCGCTTTTGACAATTGCTGAAATATTACTTTTAATAAATCGCACTCCGAATTCTTCCCTTGCACGATTATAAAATTCTTCACAATTTTTTCCGACCGCTCTGATATCAGTATAATATACATTAACCTTTATGTTGGGATTTTCTTTCTTCAACAAGATCGCTTGTTTTATTGATGCATTACAGCATACTTGGCTGCAGTATTCATGATCAATCTTTTTATTTCTGGAGCCTACACATAGCACGAACGAAACCTTTTTTGGGGGCTTTCCCGAAGAGGGTCGTATAATTTTTCCATTTGTAGGACCGTCATTATTTAACAATCGTTCTAATTGGAATGTGGTAATAACATCCTGATATTTCTGATAATTTAACTCCGATAAAATAGTTGGATCAAAAGTTTTTAGTCCCGTGGCTACAATAATTGCTCCTATAGTAAGTTGGATTTTCTCTGGTTTTTGATCAAAATCAATCGCATCCCTATCGCATGCTTGCGCACATGCTTTACAACCAATACATTCTTCTTCTATGATTGTAGGATAAAGAGGGATCGCTTGTGGATAAGGAACATCAATTGCTTTTCGTGGAAAAAAGGTGTCCTCTATATCAATAGGGCACACATCTCTACATATATCAAAACATCCTACGCATTCTTCTTCATTTATGAATCGTGGTTTTTTTTCTATAGTCACTTTAAAATTTCCAATATAACCTTCCACTTTTTTTACTTCAGAATAAGTAAGCAGTTCAATATTAGGATGTTCATTTACTTCGCTCATAAGCGGACCTAAGATACAAATTGAGCAGTCGAGTGTGGGGAAGGTTTTATCAAAAAGAGCCATATGCCCGCCAATAGTAGGCTCGCGCTCCACTAAATATACTTTATAGCCGGCATTTGCACTAACGAGTGCTGCTTTAATACCGGCAATACCACCACCAATGATAAGGATATTGGGAATAATTTGTACTTTCTGAAGTGCTAAAGGGGTTAATAACCTCACTTGGGCGATTGCCATCTTAATCTGATCGATGGCTTTTTGTGTGGCTTTCTGAGGCTGATTTGCGTGTACCCAGGAATTTTGTTCTCTAATATTTGCAAAGGAAATTAAAAATCTATTAATACCCGCCTTTTCGATGGTTTTTCTAAATAGTGAACCATGGAGTTTAAAAGAGCAAGCAGCAATGACCACTCTATCAATTTGTTTTTCTTCGATTTCTTCCTTTATTTCCTTTAACCCTAGTTCTGAACATAAATATTGTTCTCTAAATACATGTACATCCGGATAGTCAGAAAAATATTCAATTAATTGCTCATTATCAATGGTTCCGGAAATATTCTTCCCACAATCACATATGAATAAACCAATGTTCACGCGCCTCAGCCCCCAAACTGATTTTTTTTAGAAAACTTATGATATCACTCATAATTCAAACTAAGAATGAATATTAATTAATTACTAAGTGTAGTAATATTATATCACTATAAAATAGTTGCTAAAAGTAAATTAGGTTTTATTGAGAGAGATCTTTTGGTAAAAAAGAATAGGTCTTAAATAGATCAAATTGGTGTTTCTTCATCTCTAAAAAGAATTGTTTTTCCATTTGATATTCTTTTCTCGCCCATTTTATAATTTCCTTGGGAGTGTAATATTCTCCTTTCTGCTCAAGTGATTTTTTCAACCCAGGACAGTCCTTAGAATATTTAGCAAAATTCCTATTGCTTTTTATAAGCATATTCCAGCCGATGGGATATGCCCGACATTGGTATGGTCTGGCAGTGTGAACACTACAGATACAATTATTAACGAGAAAAGGGCAGCTTTCATCTTCCCCAATAAATTTAATCCCTAATGCTTTAAAAGAATAGTTTTTACCCCCTCCATTTTTGGAGTTCTCCCAGTAAAAACTAGAACGCACTACTTTTACATACTTTCGTGAAAAGGAAGTTAGGGTATATTGCTGTCCATTAGAATTTAGGTGTTCCACCAATCGTTCGATATCTTCTCTATATAAATACACTTCTCCGTTATTCAATCCACGACAACACTCGCCGCACTGAAGGCAAGAGAAATGGATCCCATCTTTAAAATATTTTGAGAGTGTGATTTTTTGGGAAGGCAATCTTATTCTTAAAATGGTTGGTTATAATTTTCATCAATTTCAGATATAAAAATTTTTAGTTAATAATTAAAAATGCTTTTGGCATTTTTTCTTTTATCTAAGAGAGAAATATTTCGCCTTCACAGATAGTTTATCGTGCTTCTAATATCATATAAAGGTAAAAGATCTCTAAAACTATTCTATGAATATACCTTGTTTTTAAACTCAATTAATTTCTTGTTTTTTATATTTAAATCTGTTGATAATAAATCAGAATTAACAATTTTGGATAAGAGAAAGCAAAAAGAAAAGCAAAAGAGGAGAAATAAATTTTAGATTTCAGTATGGTTTGAAAATTCAAAACCTTTTTATAAGTTAGATTCAATATAATCTTACATTAATTAAAAAAAGAGAAGAACAATATAATGAAAAAACGTACAGTAAATTCAATTCTAATACTAGCTTTAATTAGCTTTATTGGAATAGTAAGTATTATTCAAATTCAAGAACATGCAAACTTTTTCATCCTTAAGGGCTCAAACAGAGTTCCAACTACAGCAGCATTACAAATGGATATTAGCCTTTCAAAAGCGGATGCCTCTTTTATTGGAGAAGTGGATGTTGCGGCAGGGACTTCTGTGGCAATTGTAGGAGATGTGAATAATGACACATATGATGATATTCTCATTGGAGCATGGAAGTATTCCGGATTTACTGGAAAAGCATATTAAATATTTGGAAAAGCGTCTGGATTGAGTTTGAACACACCTCTATCTGGTGCGGATGCATCCTTTGTTGGAGGAGCACATGGTGAGAGGGCGGGCGATTCAGTCGCTGGGGCTGGGGATGTAAATGGAGATGGATATGATGATATTTTAATTGGTGCTCACTATAATAACGAAGGAGGAAATAATGCGGGTAAAGTGTATTTGATATTCGGAAAAGAGTCGGGCTGGGAGGCAGATTTAAACTTAACCAATGCTAATGCATCATTTATCGGAGAGGCTGTAAATAATGAGGCAGGTATTTCGGTGGCAGGTGTTGGTGATGTGAATGGCGATAATTTTGATGATTTTATTATTGGTGCTTCTGGATTTAAGAAAGTGGGTTCAGGTCAAAATTATTGGGGGAGAGCATATTTATTCTATGGAAGATCTGATGGATGGAACAAAGATGTAAATATCTCAAGTGCTAATGCATCATTTACTGGTGAAAAATACGGGAGTTTCGCCGGATTTTCTGTCGCAGGAGCGGGAGATGTAAATAACGATTCCTATAATGATCTATTAATAGGTGCTTTTCGATATGATAATGGAGTAGATGAACACGCAGGTAGAACATATCTAATTTTTGGAAATAGCACACCATATAATGCGAATATCTCGCTTTCTGAGGCAAATGTTTCCTATACTGGAGAATTTGAATATGATCAGGCAGGATATTCGGTGGCAGGTGTGGGCGACGTGAACGGAGATGAATATGATGATATTTTAATAGCAGCCAATCAGTATAATGCAAGTCTAGGTACAGAGGGAAAAATTTATTTAATATTTGGAAATGAGACCCAATATTTAAGTAGTATTTCCCTTTCTAATGCAAATGCCTCCTTTATCGGAGAAGCACAATCTGATTACGCAGGAACAAGTATAGCAGGGGCGGGAGATGTGAATAATGACAGCTATTATGATATCCTCATTGGAGCACCAGATAATGATCAAGGAGGATATGGGGCGGGTCAAACGTATCTCATTCTTGGAAGATCCTCTGGGTGGAATCATAATACCCCTCTATCTAATGTAGATGGATCATTTGTAGGAGCAAGTGCAGATGATAATTCTGGTGATTCTGTTAGTGGTAGTGGTGATATAAACGGAGATGGCTATGATGATATACTTGTGGGAGCAAATGAAGGAGATAAAAGTGGAAATTCTGATGGAAAGGTATATTTATTCCTTGATTTTAATTATACTACTACTCCATCAGGAGGCGTAATTCCATTCTTTCCCATTACAAGCGAAGATGCAATCCCCAGTTTTCCTTCGTTGATATTTCTTCCAATAATGATGGGAAGTATTCTAATTGGTGCTTTACTCATATTCCGAAGAAAATCAAGTAATATTCTTGCATAATAATTTACACTTTAGTGTAAATTCAATTCTGATTTTTTTTTCTTATTCTTTTTTAAAACCTACTCAATAGATAAATAAGTTGCTATATAAACCAAAATCAAGATAATTTTAATCTTTGATGAAAAAAAGGAAGAAGAATAATCAAGATTACTTATTGATTGAATATATCAATCTACCAGAGAAAATGTCCCATCTTTTGCTCCACATTTAGGGCATTCTTCTGGGATATCATCCATATCAAATGATTCTTTGCATTTATCGCATTCCCAATGGGGCATAATACAGTAAAATTTTTTCAATAATGATATTAAATACGATTAATAAAATAAGAAAAAAATATCTTAAAAAGCTTTTCTATCTAGAGATATTGGTGATAAATCAACTACCCCAAAAGAACTTATTATTTAAGTATTAAAATTGGTAAGAAGTAAATCGGATTGTTTGGTATGTAAAAGCTCAATCTCCCTTTTTGAGAGGTTAATAGAAGCTGCTTTCGCATTGCTCTTCACGTGATTGAGGTGAAATGCTTTGGGGATGGTAATAACGTTTTTATGAGTAATCAACCATGCAAGTGCAATTTGTTGAATAGTTGCATTATGATTCTCCGCAACACTTTGTAATTTATTCTTTAACGCTTCATCGATATCTGTCAAGCCCTTATGACCGAGAGGACTATAAGCAGTCATAATGATATCATTTTGCTGGTAATAGGACAGAGAGTTATGTATCACTTTTTGGTCCTCAACACTTGCTTTAAGTTGGTTAGTTATTAGTTCTTCTGATTTTAAATAGTCTTGTGCTTTTTTGAATTGATCCACGGAGAAATTACTCACACCTATATAACGGGTTTTTCCTTCTTTTACTAATTCTTCCAAAACCTTCATATCTTTTTCAATTGAAATAAATGGATTAGGCCAATGAATCAAGTACAAATCTAGATACTTAATGTCTAACCTTTTAAGACTTACTTCTGCCGCTTTTTTCATAGTTTTTTTTCTGAAATGGATAGGAAACAGCTTACTGGTTATGAATAACTCGTCTCTATCGTATTCCTTGATGAGCTCACCCACAACCTCCTCAGCTTTTCCCCAACCATAAAACTCTGCGGTATCAATGTGAGTCATTCCCAATTCTATTCCTGTTCTTAAAGAAGTTTTCCACTGTTCATAGTATTCTTTATCTTTAAAGAGTCGCGAAATCCCCCATGTTCCTTGGCCTATTAGGGGTATTTTTTCCTTTGTTTTGCCCAAAGTAATTTGTTTCATCTTAATTTCTAAGTTTTATAGTTCGATATAATATGAATATGTTACCATCATTATATGTGTTCTAGTTAAATAATGAAAATATTTTTTGCTCTACAATGTGTTGATTTTGATGAGATAATTTAAAGATGTCAATTACCCACCACTAACGTTGTGGGCTTGTAACTAGAACTCTTCCTAACAATTCTATGGAATCGGTCATCGGAGATACTGCTACATTAGGGATACTTCTTATTCCCTTTTTAGGACGATTGACAGACGCCCTCCCGAATACAGCCTTGCCGTACTCGGATAAGTTTCTGGATGCGTTGAGATCCGCATTGAGTTCGAAAGCGCATTGGTGACATCTAAAAACGGATTGATTCTTGCGATTCTTCTTGGAAATATGTCCACATTGCCAACATCGCAGGGATGTATACTTTGGATTGACGAATAATATGGTCTTTCCCTGTTTTTCTGCCCGTTCGATGATAAATTGTTCGAGTTGATAATATGCCCAATTTCCGAATTTTTTTCTCAATTTCTTGTGTACTTTCTTTTTTTGCTTGCTGTGTTGTTTCAATCCTTTGAGATTTTCTA
>SHMU01000149.1 GCA_008080765.1 Promethearchaeota archaeon
CTTAAAATTTATGCGATTATGGTTTTGAAATCTTTTTAAGGAATAAAAGATAATTTATATTTAGTCGGGAAACCCCCGGTAATAATTGAAAAAAAGTGACATTAACTTAGCTTTGTATACTGAATTGATAAAAAAATTTGGTCTGGAAGTAGATGATTTTAAATTTGATAGTGGAGTTTAAAAATAAAGATTGAGAAGAAATAATAAGTATGACCGAAGAGAGATATCAAAAACTGAGGAAAAGAGGAGTTCCCGAAAAGGAAATAGATATAATTAAACTGCTGGATAAGGGAGCCAGAGAGCCCATTTATGTTAAACATTGTAACTCTCAAGGAATTACAGATATTTCTATGAATGATTGTGGGATTACTGAACTCCCCCCGGAAATATACAAACTAAATAATTTGGAAGATATCGATATTAACGAACGCAAACTTCGAGAATTACCTAACACCATCGGAAAATTAGAATATTTGGAGGGAATTGGAATTACAACCAGTTCAATTGAGACAGTACCGGAGTCAATTACCTCGTTAAAAAAGTTAAAAACCTTGGTCGTTGCAGGAAGCAAACTAAAGGAATTCCCGAAGCAAATTTGCGAATTAAGGCATTTAGAAGTGCTTTCATTAAGTTATAATCAGATAGAGGTAATTCTGGAGTGTATCGCGCAGCTAACACAGTTAAAGACATTATTAATGAGTAATAACAATATTTCGGAGATTCCTGAGTGTATCGAGCAGCTAACACGGTTAGAAAGATTGTCATTGAGCAACAATCGTATCAAGCAACTTCCCGACTTTTTATTTCAATCGCGCAAGATTTACCAATTATCCTTGGAGGGTAATGAAATCAAGCAATTGCCACGCATGACGGGTTACATACAGTTTGGCGGAGATATCAATTTCAGCAGCAATAGATTGCGTTCCTTGCCCGACAGTTTTAAGAATCTCGGGGAATTCTTATCCATCCATTTGAAGGATAATTTATTTGAAGAGGTACCATCCGTGTTGGAAGAAACGGACTTCTATTTTCTGGATTTATCGGGCAACCCCATCAAGACATTCCCGAAGACCATTGCAAACATCCCATTAACTCACGAAGAAGGGATATACCAGAAGGAAATTGAACACGATTAAAATCTGCTTTCTATGTCCCATGCTCGAATTTTTTGCGTAAGAATTCCTTATTTTAAAGCAGTATAATAAAAGCATTTTCTCAAATAACACATTTCCCTTATATATACCCTCTAGCTTGTTTCAGATATAATACGTGCAAACATATTCATCTGCTAAAAATCCTTAGATCATATATATAAAAGAACCCCTCGAGAGATTATACGCTGATGGGAACACGCTTAGGAAGAATGGTGTTAGGATTTTCAGGTATAATTCTTCTTTTTCACTTTTTGATGCCTAATTTAGGAAAAGATACATCAACTAATTTAGGAAAAGATATATCAAAAACGCATTACATATCGTATCTTCTACATAAAAAGTGACTAAAATGTAATGAAAAGAGAAAGCTTTAAATATATTATTAACCTATTGATCACTTACGAACCTTATTAACTATATTAAAAATATTTATATACTTAATTTGGCGAAAAATGAATAATTAATAATGAATATTTATTAAAAAAATAAAAAAGCTAGGTATTTATAACTAAAAAACGAAAAAATGATGAATATGACAAACAATAAATTGAATTCCATTTTAGTGATCGGAGCGGGAATTAGCGGTATTGAGGCATCTTTAACGCTGGCAGAACAAGGGTATCGGGTGATTTTGGTAGATAAATATCCCTCCATTGGAGGAAAAATGGCGCAACTTGATAAAACCTTTCCTACTTTAGATTGTTCTATCTGTATTCTTGCCCCCAAGATGGTGGAAACGGCGCGACATCCTAACATAGAATTACTCCCCTATTCCGAAGTTCAAGAGTTAGAGGGTCAAGCAGGAAACTTCCAAGTGAAAATCCTTAAAAAAGCGAAGTATGTTGATTGGGATAAATGTACTGGTTGCGGACAATGTACGGCAAAATGTCCTATGAAAAAGATTCCAAATGAATTTGAAGAGGGGATGGGAAATAGAACAGCAATTTATATCCCTTTTCCACAAGCAGTACCAAGAAAGGCAACAATTGATGCTGAGCATTGTTTGTATCTAACAAAAGGAGCGTGTCAACTCTGTTTAAAAGAATGCGAAGCAGAAGCAATTAATTTTGAGATGGAAGATGAAGTTCTCGAATATGATGTGGGTTCAATTATCGTAGCTACGGGATATGGGCAAATTAACCCCAATATATTGCCACGATATCATTACGAGGAATATCCTAATGTTATTACTGCAATGCAGTATGAGCGGTTATTGAGCGCTTCAGGACCTACAGAAGGAGAAATTATTCGACCTTCGGATCAACAACACGCACATAACATTGCCTTTATAGGATGTGTCGGCTCCCGAAATGAGGATGTATGTTCTTATTGTTCTAAATTCTGCTGTATGTATATGGCAAAAGAGGGAGTCGTGACCAGAGAGCATGCCAGTGATACCAATGTGTCAATCTTTTTTAATGATACTCGAGTCATCGGAAAAAACCAAGAAGAATTTATTGAACGAGCCAAAGATGAATATAACCTTATCTATTATCATGGAATTCCGGGAGATGTAAGAGAAGATCCCGAGACCCACGACCTTTTGGTGAAGCATGCCAATTTAGACACTGGAGAGGTAGAAACCACTCGATTTGACTTAGTGGTACTTGCAAATGCAGTTACTCCAAGTGAAGGTACGGAAGAATTAGCAAAAATTTTAGGAATTGAAACAAATAAGTTGGGGTTTTTCAAAACAAAAGATTCTACCGAAGATTTAGAATCGACAAAGAATGGGATTTATATAACTGGGTCATGCCAAAGCCCTGATGATATTGCTAATTCCGTTTCTAAAGCTGGTGGTGCAGCGGTACTCGCCTCACTTTATGTGGAGCCTTTAAGTGAGGATGAGCAGAGGGTTAAGCTTCCTCCGCTAAAGGATGTAAGAGTAAGGGAGCAACCAAGGATTGGTGTGTTTGTCTGCGAATGTGGAATTAATATTGGGGGATATATGGATATTCCGGAGATTGTGGAATATGCAAAAACACTTCCAGATGTAGTCTTTTCTATGCATAATAAATACTCCTGTTCAAGTTTAACTCAAGACATTATTAAAGAAAAAATAGACGAGTTAAATTTAAATCGTGTTATTGTTGCAGCATGTACTCCTCGAACCCATGAGCCCTTATTTCAGAAAACTATTCGAGAAGCGGGATTAAATGAATACCTATTTAATTTCGTTAGTATTCGGGAATTAGATTCGTGGGTGCATATGGAGGATAGAGCTAAAGCAACGGATAAAGCCAAGGATTTAATACGAATGGGCGTTGCTCGTACCAGATTTTTGAAGCCGGAATTTAAAATCGAGGGGGATGTCGTTCCAGAAGCCTTGGTTGTGGGTGGAGGTATAGCGGGTATGACAAGTGCAATGGAAATCGCAAAAAAGGGATTTAATGTTCATTTAATTGAAAAGGACGATAAATTGGGAGGTCAATTAAACTTAATCTATAAATTAAATTTCGATAGGATTGATTCCGGTGAATTTTTAGAGAAAAAGCTACAAGAATACAATTCCTTGAAAAATGTCAAGACCTATTTGAACTCCGAATTGACCGAAGTGAACGGGGCTATAGGAGATTTTATAGTGAAAGTCAAAGATACCACTTCTAATAAAGTGAAAGAGCTGAATGTTGGAGTAATCATCGTAGCAACTGGAGCTCATGAATACAAACCGGAAGGCTGGTATCATTATGGTGAAGAGGGAATGGAGGACAAAATTATGACGCAATTAGAATTATCGGACAAACTGAGAAATAGCCAATTGAAAGATGGAGAAGATATAGTATTTGTACATTGTGTAGGATCCCGCCAAACGGATCCTGATATGGGAGTTCCCTATTGTTCCCTTATTTGTTGCTCTGAATCAATACGTCATGCTCTCTATGTAAAGGAAAATTATCCCAATTCGAATATATATGTGCTCTACAGAGATATCAGGGTAGGAACTGATGAGGAACAATACTATTGGGAAGCTCGAGAAAACATCAATTACATTAGATTTAATGAATATCCAGAGGTTACACTTGATAATGGTACGATTAATGTGGAAGTAAGTGATATCTTAACTCAAACTCAGCTCAGTATTGATGCAGATAGGCTTGTCTTATCGACCCCCTTAGTACCTTATGATAATAAATTGCTCTCAGAATTATTAAAGGTCCCTATTGATCAAAATGGATTTTTTTTAGAGGCCCATATTAAACTGAGGCCCGTAGATTTTGCAACTGCCGGGATATATCTTGCGGGAACTGCTCATGGTCCAAAAGGGATTGCCGATTCCATTTCACAAGGACGAGGAGCGGCAGCCCATGCAATGATCCCTCTTATATCCGGTGTCGTGGAAAATGAACCCTTAGTGTCGCATGTGGAGCCCGCACTGTGCATTGCTTGTCAGAAATGCGAGGAGGTTTGTAATTATGGGGCGATTGGAGTGCAGTTCAATGGCAATAAGATGATTTCTGAATCTAATCCTCTCTTATGTATGGGGTGCGGTGATTGTGCGGCAGCTTGTCCTGCGGGCGCAATTACAATGAGCCATTTTGCAGACAATCAATTAATCCCAATGATTTCCGAAGCAGTAAAAGGAGAATTTGTAGATGAGCGCCCTCGAATCGTTGCATTTCTATGTAATTGGTGTAGCTATGCGGGAGCAGATACTTGCGGTGTAAGTCGTTTTCAATATCCCACAAACATCCGTCCTATCCGTGTGATGTGTTCCGGGAGAATCCCAAAAAGCTATATCTTACAAGCATTTTTGGAGGGCGCTGATGGGGTCCTAATAGGAGGATGCCATATTGGGGATTGCCATTACTTAAAAGGTAATTATGATGCTCTACGGCGATATCACGAATTAGATGACATTATAGAAAAGGTAGGGATTAATCCCAAACGCTTACATATTGAATGGGTTTCGGCAAGTGAAGGAAAACGATTTGCTGATGTAGTCACCACATTTGTCAATCAAATTAAAGAATTAGGTCCTTTAGATGAAGAACAAAAAAAACCACAAACAGCAACAATACAAGGAGGTAAATAACCATGACAGAAGAGAAAGCCCAAAAAATAGTAAAAGCAAGCGAACTGGACCACGATTTACGATATAAGATCAGTGAACAGGTGGGAGCAAAAACCCTGCTCAAATGCATACAGTGTGGTGTGTGTAGTTCTGGCTGTACCGTTTCAGAATTTATAGATCTTCAACCCCATAGAGTTGTTGCGTCATTATTATTGGGATTAAAGGATGTAATTTTAAGCAGTAATGCCATATGGACCTGTTCTCTCTGCCATCGATGCACTGAACGATGTCCAAAAGGAGTAGATTATTCATTCATTCTTGCCTTAATACGGAACTTAGCGGTAGAAGAAGGGAATGCTCCTAAAGAATATACAGACACTATTAAAACAATTTATGAAAATGGCTTTGTAGTGCCATATACGGAAGGAATGAAAAAAACTATTGATCGACGTCGAGAAAGTTTTGAATTGCCGGAAATTGTTTCACCGAATCTGGACGAAATCCGATTCATAATTAAAAATACCAAATTAGGAAATTTAATTGAAAATGAAAATAACGACAAAAAGGAGGATAAATGACCGATGAGCGATGCTTATGCATTATTTTTAGGATGTACAATCCCGCTAAAATTTCCCCATTTTGAGAAGGCATTTCGAGAAATCTCTGCGCTCTTAGACATTACTTATAAAGAAATGGAGGGTGCAAGCTGTTGTCCTGATCCGGTCGCGACCCAATCTTTGAATGTGGATACCTGGTTAACGCTTGCTGCAAGAAATTTGGCTATTGCGGAGAAAATGGATTTAGATATAATGACGGTGTGTTCTGGTTGTTATGAAACCCTGAAAACAACTAGAGTTCTATTGGAAGAAGACAAGGATGCGTTTGGACGTGTGAATTCCGTATTAAATCAAATAAACTATAAATACAAGGGAACTTCTGATGTATTTCATTTTGTAGAGCTTTTTGTCCAAGATGAGATGCTGGAAAAGATCCGAGAAAAAATTGTTACTCCCCTTGATAATCTCAACATTGCGGCGCATTATGGGTGTCATCTGATTCGACCGAGCAATATTCTTCAGTTTGACGATCCGGAGCGACCCGAATCTATGGACAAAATCTTAAATATATTAGGAGCTAATACCGTTGCCTTTGCCTCTAAATTAGAATGCTGTGGATATTGTGCGCGATTGAATGAAGATATTGGATTTAAACTCGTTGAAGAAAAAATGATTGATTTAACGCGTTTGGATAACGAAGTTGATGTAATGGTTGCAGTCTGTCCCGCATGTGTCAGTCAATATGATAGAAAAGAAAGACTTTTACAACGGAATACGGAAGAGGACTTAAATATTCCCATCTTATATTTACCGGAACTAATGGCACTCGCTTTTGGTGTAGACCAAACTAAACTGGACCTTTCGAGGAGAAGTGTGAAACCGAAAAAATTGCTTGAAAAACTAAAAATCTAAGGAATTGGTTAATTTTTTTATCAATTCTTAAAAACTGAATTAAAGAATTATAAACTAAATAAAAAGGAAAAAATTAAAAAGAAAGAAAGAAAACAACAAAAAAGAATAAATTAAGGTGTTGTAACAATGATTATTACACAACAGAAAGGTATAGATGAAATATACAACATGATAAAACCCTATTCTAAGATCTTAATTGCTGGTTGTGATGGGTGCTGCCAACCCCCTCGATCAATCAATGAAGCTAAAACTCTGGGTCAATTACTTGAATTAAAAGCAAAAACAGAAGGAAAGGAGCTCACATGGAAAGCTACTACTGTTCTTCGTCAATGTGATGATAGAATTGCGGCTACTTCTTTGCGACCCTTAATTCAAGAGTATGATGCAGTTGTTAGTCTAGCATGCGGCTTAGGGGTGGTGATGTTAAATAAAGTCTTTGAGGACACCTTGACCTTTCCCGCACAAGAAAGCATGTGTGGAGGGGTTCAAAATATAGGTGAAAATTACTTCATTGAGTACTGCGAAGAATGCGGTGATTGTATTCTTGCGCAAACGGGAGGTGTGTGTCCAAGAGCGGGCTGTGCGAAACATTTAAGTAATGGTCCCTGTGGAGGGATGGTAGATGGGATGTGTGAGGTAGGTGATTATACACATCCTTGTGCATGGGTTGACATTTGGAAACGGCTGAAAAAATTTGATAGACTTGATCTATTCAAAAAATATAGACCTCCGCGTGATTGGAGAACTTCTAATTCCCCTGCATTTATTACCATATATAAAGATTATACAAATGTAGAAGAAAAAGAAGAGGAGGCGAAAAGTTAATATGTCAAATCGACCAGCATATAGCAATTTAATGAAAAAAATTAAAGAAGGTCATTTTGTATTTACCGGAGAACTTGAACCAAAAAAGATTTTGGATATGGAAGAAATTATCCATTCTGCTAAAGAGATGAAAAAAACAAAGAGAATCGTCTCAGCCAATGTCACGGATGGACCCCAGGGTGATGCCTATATGTGCTCTCTGGTTCCCAGTTATTTGGTCCAGCGAGATGCCGAAATCGAAGCAGTGTGGCAAGTCACGGTACGAGATAGGAATCGTGTTGCGCTCTTTGGTGATGTATTAGGTGCTGCACAATTAGGAATAAAAAACATTCTTACTCTTACAGGAGATCACACTGCCTTAGGAGATCATAAGAAAGGAAGGGCGGTTTATGATATTGATAGTACACAATTTTGCCAAATGCTTGCAATTATGATTGATGAAGGAACGGATTTAGAAGGGAACGAACTAAAAGGTGGAAAGATAGAAATGAACTACGGATGTGTGGCAAATCCAAATAGTGATCCAAGAGAACCAGAAATCCTAAAAGTTGGCCGAAAAGTGGAAAATGGCGTGGACTTTATTCAAACCCAAACTTCATTCGATATTGAGCAAGCAAAAGAATTTCTCAAAGAACTGGAACAATTTAATGTTCCTGTGTTACTGGGCGTTTTCCCTCTGAAGAGCTACGGAATTGCGTGGTATTTTGATAATTATATTCCTGGAGTGTCCGTTCCTAAGGATCTGCTAAAAGCATTAAAAAAAGCGGAAAAAGACAATAAAGGTGATAAGAAAGGCAAATATGCTGCCATTGATAAAATTAATATAGAATTTTTCGAGCCTTTCATCAAAGAAATACAAAAATCGACGAAAGCTGCGGGTATTCATTGTATGGCGGTGGAATATGAACGACTCTTTGAACCCTTACTCAGTGATTTTCCTCAGTATGTAGAGTGAACAAATCAGAAAAAAATGAAATTTAAAAATAGAACTGTAAAAAAAAACCTTTAAATATAATATTTTTTTTAAAATAGAAAGAATATGAATGAATTAACCCATAAAGGGGTGGAAAAAGTGAAGAATTTGGATGAAAAAGATAAAAAAATACTTGAAATGTTGATTCAAGACTCTCGCAGACCTTATCGAGAGATTGCAGAGGAAGTAGATCTTTCCGAATCAACTATTCGTAAACGAGTTATCAAACTTCAAGAAAATGGTGTGATAGAGAAGTTTACAATTAAGATTTGCAGAGAAGATGAGCGCTGTATTATCGCCTTTATTACTCTGATACCTAAAACCCAATCTGAGATAAAAGAATTACTTATGGAAACTCAAGTAATCCCCGAATGCGAAGAAGTCTATTTTTTGGCGGGAGAGTGTGGGATCTTGATAAAAGTAAAAGTAGCCGAAATCACTGACCTTGACGCACTGATTGAATCCTTTCGTGCCAGAAGCGATGTACGCGGTGTTGAGCGTGTTTGTGTAGTTCTAAAACCTATTAAATCCTCGGATGAAAATCTTCATGCAATGTAATACTATTTCTATTTAACTCTCTATTTTTAGGTAATCTCTACTTAAAAAGTAATCAGCTTAGATTCATTACTTTATGAAATAATATTATTTTCTAATAAAGAGCTGATTATAATGATTTCACTAAGCATTCGAATTTAATCTTCTATTAAAAAAATAGGACAATTTGAAGCCTCACATTTCTTATTTGAAGAAGAAAAAAGACATTTATTTGGGGAATATTGTAATTTTATCCCGAAATTTTCGTTCAAGAAATCAAGCGCCTCACAGATAGAAATTCTGACCGAACGTTTGCAACAATGCTCCAAATCATCCGCAATTTTTATTAATGCCCGTGAAGTCATCTTATTTGCTAAGCTTCTTGGAATATCTTTAGAGGGGTTAGCTCCCGTGAACACGCTGATTGCGATTCCTGCCCCGATACCCGCTCCGCATGAGCCATAAAAACCGCAATAACCTCCGGGTATTTTAGCGCCGCGATGAATACCTTCCTCTATATCAGAAAAAGTAAGGCTCTCTCCATTCGGCTTTTTTATATCATTATTTTTTAACGCAGTAAGAATCGAAGCGGGGCTTAGCGCATGATGCTCGGGACCATACATATTAAAATTGGGGTGCTTCATGATCTTATCGGCAATCGCAAAAGGATCTTTAATTTTTGTGGCTCTACAGAACTCTTCAATAATTTTAATCGGCTTTTCTGAATGACAGGTATCACATACAAAATGGCCATTTGGACAATAGGTATGGGTTGAAAAGGTATTCTGACAAAACTCACACCTCAATTCCGTATATTCTTTTTGCGAATGTGCGTATTCCAATTGTTCTCCACAAATTATACATATATCTTTTTGATTCATTCATCTCACGGTAGTTTTAGATCTACATTACTGCTAATTTACTTTTTTTTCAATAGTTGAGCAATAATTCCTATCTTCTATAATTTAACAATTGTTATATTTTTTTTTTAAGTGGGAGATTTTTAAGTTGCAACGAAATTTTTAAACAAGGTTTAAATTGGAATTATACATTTGAAGCCTCCCCGCCCTAAAGGACGGGGATTCCCACGAGTCCACTAAGCATTAGCTGGCGGGCATATCTTAGGGCTGTCTGTCGCGGTAAACCCCTTCCACGTGCG
>SHMU01000150.1 GCA_008080765.1 Promethearchaeota archaeon
GATGAAATTTCCACTGCAAAAGCTTTAAGAAATACCTTCTTAAAAAACTAATGGAAAGTTATTTTTGAACAAACCCTAAATTGATTAAATATAAAAACAAGGATAATGATTAACATTATATGAGTGATCTCCATCAAATTGAACTTCAAAAGAGTAAAATTGGATATGGAATAAAGATATGGCTTACATTTGAGGGGAAGAGTATTTTAGGAGCGGGCTGGGCTAAATTGCTGGAAACTATTAATAAAAAAGAAGTTTCCTCATTAACCGAAGCTGCTAAGGAATGCGGCTATTCATATAAATATGCGTGGAATATATTAAAACGTATAGAAAATAGAACAGGTATATCGCCGGTTATTACCAGCAAAGGCGGAAAAGGAGGGGGAGGAAGTGTCCGGCTTTCCGAATGGGGAGATTATTTACGAAAGAAGTTCAAACACTTAAATGAAGAAATAAAAGACGTAAAAGAGCGCTTAGAATTCTAAAAAACTAAACTTAAATAGTTAAACTTCACATTATTTATTTAAGAGTATAAGAGCGCAAATTCAAAAATTGCGATCTAAGCTCTTAATAGGTCAAATAATATGAAATAAAAATAGTTTAATAAATATGGTTATTATTATTTATTTAATATCAAATATTTTATCGTTAAACATTTTAATTATTACAAAATGAGTGAATAATAAAAATGGCAACCTTTCCCCAAGGAACTCCGGTAATTATTGATATAGGTTCTGCATATGTGAAGGCTGGATTTGCCGGAAATCCCGTTCCCCAAAATATCTTTCCGACCATCACCGGGAAAAAAAAATATAAGTCGATCATGGTGGATGCGGGATCACAAATGCAAGATTTATATATTGGTGAAGCTGCAATGAAATTACGTGGTGTGTTGAATTTGAATCATCCCATCCAGAGAGGTGCCATAGTTGATTGGAACGAATATTATGAAATCCTCAATCATATATTTTACACGCTTTTAAGATTGGAGAATCCCCAAAACCATCCTATTATCTATATAGAATCTGTATCCGAGCAAAAGGATGTGCGCGAATTTATTGCTCGCGTTCTATTTGAGACTCATCAATTTCAAAGTATTATTATGATTCCCAGTCCCATTCTTTCCTGTTTTTCTGTCGGTCTTACCACGGGGCTTGTAATAGAAAGTGGGGATGGGAATAGTTGGGTGGTCCCCATTATTAATGGACAAATTATTTATCGCGCAATCCAAAAATTGGCATTAGCTGGAACCGATATAATTCATAATTTAGAATCTTTATTGATGCGCGAAGGAATAAGTATTAGTTCTTCTGCTTCGAGTGAAATTTTAAAGCAAATTAAAGAAAATTATTGTTATGTGGTATTGGATCCCGATAATCCTGGTGCCTTAGGTGAAAAAATACAATATCCTTTGCCAGATGGGTCTACAATTGAAATACCCCCGCATATTCTCTATGAGGCTACTGAAGTTATGTTTGAGCCATCAATGATAGGGTCCAATTCACCCAGCTTGCCCGAAGCAGTATTAAGGTCTCTTAATTCAATAGATAAATCATATTGGGGAGACCTTCTAACCCACATTGTCCTATCTGGTGGCAATTTTCTTCATAATGGATTTAAAGAACGATTAGAATCAGAATTAATATCTTTATTGAACCAATATGGTCCAATACCCAAACCTCATAAGATTCAAACAGAAAGAAAAGTGAAAACACTTCAACCCGTTAAAACTGTTAAAAAAAATCAGGATACATGTCCAAGCTGTGGTACATTGGTTGATTTATCGAAGCATAGTAAATGTCCCAATTGCGGTCAAGCAATGAATGCTGTTCAGATTGATATTGGGTCAAAAGGGAAGGGTTCCATAAAATGCCCCTTATGCAACAAAGAAATTGCCGATAGTTCTTCATTATTCTGTCCATATTGTGGTTTTAAATTAGAGCCCGAAGAGCAAAAATCAGATCTTCTAGAACAGGAAGCTGATACTTCTGAAGAAAACACGCCTCCGCCACCTTTACCTAACGGGCAAGATTCGGAACCAACGGAATATTTTACTTCATCATCTGATTTCTTAAGATTCTTTGTTCCCGATGAATTACAGACAGCAATCTTTAGTGGGGCAGCAATTTTGGGGAGCTTACCTTCATTCAATCAGTTATTTATTACCCAAGCAGAATTTCAAGCCAATCGGGAAATTTTATCACGGGATATTAGTGAAATCTTTTCCTTAGATTTTTAATTTCTGCTTAAAATGGAGTGAGAACAATAACTCAATCCATTACTCTTCCTAGTTTCTCCTTTAATAGGATACAATTTATTCTTACAACTTTTCGTTATTATCCTAATAAGAATTTTCTCATGAAGAATTTATAATATATCTCATTCAATCTTTTTATACTTCGATGTATATTATTTTATCATGTCTCAACAAAAAAATAAGGAAATTGGGTTAGAAACAACCTTCGGTACGAGGGTGGCTTATGCAAATGGGACACTGGCGGACAATTTATCAGTTCAGAACTTTCTCTTCTTGGGCTTCACATTTTATTACACAGTTATTGGACTTAACGTGGCATGGTACGCCCTGGCATTTATAATCTATAGTATATGGGATGCTATTGATGATCCTCTAATTGGTGTTTTATCAGACAGAACAAAAACCAAATGGGGGCGGCGAAAACCATGGATATATGTATCAGCAATTCCGCTTTGCATATTAATGGTCTTAATTTGGATTCCGCCGACTTTAAGTGACTTTGTGACCTTTCTATATCTGACAATAATTTTAATTGTATTTGATTTGGTATTTACTACCTACACAGTCAATTTTAACGGCTTATGGCCCGAAATGTTTCTTACAATGGAGGACAGAAGCTCATTGGGAATCTGGCGGAATGTTTTTACAATATTGGGTGTAGGATTTGCATTTTTGCTTCCTGAGATTATTATTGGGGATGTAGTTGCTGCTGAGCCAATTTCGTATGTATTCAACGGAATTATCGCCGCAATCATCGTAGGAGTCACTATAGCCATTATGTTGAAGTTTGGAGCCTTTGAGCGCAAAGAATTTTCTAAAGACGTGGAAGGTGCTCCTGGGTGGAAAGAATCTTATCAAATAACCTTCAAAAATAAAGCATTTATCATCTATTGTTTTATTGCACTTGCAATCTTTATTGTCTATGGGATTCTTCCTACGGTGATGCCACTTTATGCGACGTATCTCTTAAATTCAGAAGATCCTGGATTGATATTACTCGTTGGATTATTAGTTTCTGCCGCTTCCACTCCTCTCTGGATGTATTTACGCAAAAAGCTGGGAGTTAGAAAATCCTATATGATTTCCGCATCATTCTGGGCATTATCGCTTGTATTATATATATTAGCATTTAATGAAATACTGGGCTACATATTTATCATCCCTGTGGGTATTGGATTAGGTGGTTCTCTGTATATTTACGATCAAGGAATAGCCGAATTGATTGATGACGATGAAGTGCGTTCAGGAATTAGTGTGAGAAGAGAAGGAGCTTATTATGGGGTTGTAGCATTATTCAACAGATTATCGGGTGCCATTAATCTCATTGTTCTTTCTGTGGTGTTTGCAGGTGCTGGCTGGGGTGATTATGAACTTGCCGATCCCGCTCAAGCGCCTATCATTCTACCCATAGTCCAAATCTTATGGCCGGTCTTGATTCTAATTATTGCGGTAATTCTCTTGTATTTCTATCCCCTGACTCAAGAAAGAGTCGCCGAGAACGAGAGAATGAAGGAAGAATTGCATGATAAGAAACGGAAAGAGAGCTTAGTTTCTTAAACTCTATTATTTTTTTTCTTTTTTAAGTTAATATTTATAAGCATCATATAAAAATAGTATAAGAATATAGATTACACAACATAAAGTAAAAATGAGATGATTGTGCAATGAAATTATTATGTGGAACAGCTAAAGGGATCATTAATCCTCCTGAAGATGTGGGAGATACGTATTTAGCAGGATATTTAACTATGATGGCTCCAAAAATTAAAGGAGTTCATGATTCCTTATATGCTCGAGTAATTGTCCTTTCAGATGGAAAAACTAAAGTGGTATTGGTGTCTGTAGAGCTTATTGGTCTTTTGGCGGATTTTATTGATAAAATAAAGGATAGACTCTCTGCTCACGGTTTTCCCTATAAGAATGTATATGTGTTTTCTACCCACACTCATGCGGGACCGGATACTATGGGTTTGTGGGGGCCAATAATCGGGAAATCGGGAATTAACAAAAAATACATGTATTTTCTTTTAGATACCATAGTGCGCTTAGTATTGGGGGCAGAAAAAGAACTAGTAGAGGTAGAACTATATTTCACAAAATCCGAATTACTGGATTTAATTGAGAATTATCGAGCAAGAGGGAGCTTAAATGGAAATCTTAAGGTGTTGAAATTTCTCTCAAACGATAAATTAATAGCCAGTCTGTGGTCGTACTCGGCTCAACCTGAGATCACAACCCGTGAAAACACATCCCTTTCGGGGGATTATCCCGGACTAGTCTCAACCATGATTGAACAAGAATATGGAGGAATTTCTTTGTTTGCATTAGGATTGTGTGGGGCTCAATCTCCAATTTATTGCGAGGAAGGGTATGAGAAAATGGAGGATTTTGCGGATCAAATTTTTTCCAAGATTACTTCAATCTTTCAGGATCATAAAAAATTGAATATTTCTCCTATTGAAATACGCTTTCGAAAAGTAAAATTAAAGTTAGAAAACCCCGACTTCCAGTTATTATACACGCTAGGAATCTTGGACAGAGAATATGAGCATCAAACCATAGAAAGTTCTGTAAGTAAGATTAGGATTGGTGAATTAGATCTTATACATATTCCGGGAGAACCATTTCCAGATCTTATTGCGGATATTGTAAATCAACAAGAAAAGACAGAAACTATATGTTTCAGTAATTCCAACGATTCATTGGGTTATTTTATTCCATTAAATCAATGGTCCCTAAAACCTCAAGTATGGATTGATGATATAGAAAATGGAGAATTTATAGGCCATGAAACGGAGTCCATTGGGGTCGAAGCCGGACAAGTGATTAGGAGCACTATAAGAGAATTATTTTTATATAAAACTGTTTTGGCTATAGGATCTCATGCTGACGATTTAACAATTTGGGCGGGTGGTACTTTAACAAAATTATCCTCAGAAGGGAATTCATTAATTTGTGTGAGGATCACTGATGATTATGCCGATTGTGTGGGTTTAACAAAAGAAAAGGGTATCAAACGAAATAGAAAAGAGACCGAAAAAGCATATAAAGCTTTAGGGGCACAGCAAGTGATTCATATGGACTATCCGACAGATAGCCTCTATACGGCCGATTATCATGAGCTGAGAGGAAAGTTAGTGCGATTAATGAGAAAATATAAACCAGACTTAGTGGTTTCGTTTGATCTTAATGGCACCGATGAAGAGAATATGGACCACATAACTACTGCTCGGGCAGTAAATGAAGCATGCTGGCAAAGCTCGTTCGATCTTTTCTATACTGAGCATTTTGATGAGGGATTGGAAATACATGCTGTTGGAGAGCGTTATTTATTTGCACGAAATCCCACGGTGTTAAATCATTTTGTCGATATTAGCGAGTATATTGATAATAAAATAAACGCCATCAATCATCAGAAAACTGTTATGGAAAATTGGTTCCATCAAAATAAGTTGCTGGCACGTGCTAACAATTTATATGTGGAGCTTTTAGAAGAAGATGTCCCAAATGCCATCCGAGTGACTTTATTAGTGAAGTTAGTATATGGAGAAGTTGGAGAAAAATATGGAGTGAAGTATGCAGAGGAATTTAACAAAATTGATGCGGGTATGCTAAAAGATTTGGCAGAAGATTAATATTTTCTTCTCCGTTCTATTCCTAAACAACTTCCTTTTTATATCTTAGTTATAAATCGAATAGTTTCCTCTATTTTTGGTGTATTTAACTCTAATCTTGGAGAATTATAAATTGAGTACATCAGATTTTCTTTCTTTACATATGTTTGTATTTTCTTGAGAGCGCTCCGAAGGATGTCAGAAGAAATACTAAGAGAATTTGGAGAGATGTTAAGCTCAATATCATGAAAAAATTTGCGTATTTCTTCTATTGAAAACTGTGCAAGATCATCTTGCAAATAGAGGCTGATTAAAATGTCCATCCCAATGATTTGTCCATGAATATAATGCGAATGAGTAATAGATTCGATGCAATATGCCAGAAAATGTTCACTTCCCTCTTCTGGTCTAGCATTTCCCCATTGAGAGCATAACGCTACTTCTCGAACAAACCCATCTACTAAAGCTTTTATTCCTCTCCTAGTAACATCCTTGATCTCGTTTCTTGCATTCATCAAATCTTTGGCAATTGTTATTGCTTGAGCAAAAATCTTCTGATCAAATGGTTCATTATTTTCACTATGGGCTAGTTTCCAATCGCCGAGAGCCGAAGTAATTGATATAGTATCAGAAACTCCTGCTCTATTTAAATATTTTGGGGCTTTTTGGATGAGGTTATAATCAATTATAATCTTTTTTGGAGTACTTTCTCCGATATAATTGACCTTATTATCACTCCTTACTGCAATTGAAGAACATAAGAATGCGTCTACTGAGATGATGGAGGGCATTAAAATTAAATCCAAATCCATCCCCATATCTTTCTTAAATCTCCACGATAAATATTTGGCAGTATCGCACGAAGTTCCCCCGCCAATTCCAATAATTGAATATGATTCCTCAATAGTCTTTTTTAAGCTAGAATAAAGCTGCTCAAGATGAGCAATATCCATAGATCTGTTTAAGATAATTTTAGATGGGTCATTTATTACATGGGGTTTTAATAGTTCCCACGGCTCATCCATCGTCACCAAAATATAGTTATTTATCTCATTCAATTCATCTACTGAAATATTATTTCCATAAACTGGTTTCATCATCATATAATGGTATTTATTGAACGTTGGGGCGTTCTCTTATTTACTTAGATAATAAAATACATTTATCTATTAACTAATATATTCCAAATGATGTGGAATAAAAGAATTAAATGAATAAAGAATTAATGCATTAAAATACATTATTAAAACATTAGAATATTTATAATAAATCAGGACCGAAAGGAAGTATAAATGAAAAAAGTAAAAGTTGGAATTATAGGATCGGGATTTATAGCAGATCATCACTGCTATGGCTATTTAACTTTACCAAATATAGAAATAATTGGAATTTGTGCTCGTCATAAGGAAGATCCAATGAAATTAATAAAGAAATATGGTTTAGAATCTGAGTGGTATAAAAATTATCAAGATTTATTGAAACAGAATTGTGATATTGTATCAATATGTTTACCAAATTACCTGCATAAAGAGGTTACAATCGAAACTTTAAATTCGGGAGCACATGCTTGTGTAGAAAAACCGTTAGCAATAAATTCAGAAGAAGGAATAGAAATGCTTGAGGCAGAAAAGTCTTCTAATCGCCACATTTTCTATTGTGAGAATAATATGTTTGCCCCCTCTTTTGTGAAGGCAAAGAAAATAATTTCTGAAGGTGCTCTTGGAACTATTTGCATGGCAAGGGGAAGAGAACAACATTCTGGACCTCATTCCGCTTGGTTTTATAAAAAAGAAAAGGCGGGAGGAGGAGCCCTATTAGATTTGGGGATTCACGATATTGCATGCTTATTATGGTTCTTAGAGGATGAAGTTAAGGAAGTTTTTTGTCGGACGAGAACACTGAAAGCACTGAGGCCTGAGTTTGGTGAATGTACTGTGGAGGATAATGCTATGGGAATTATAATTTTTGAAAATGGTGCTCAAGTGAGTATTGAAGATTCATGGACCGCTCCAGGGGGATATGATATACGTTACGAGATTTTTGGCGATATAGGTCACATTAAGGTTTCACCTACCTTCAGTAATTTAATCACCGTGTTTAGTCAAAAAGGATATGGATATGCGGTAGAAAAAGCTGAAACCACAAAGGGATGGACATTTCCGATTCCCGAAGAATCTCATACGTTTGGATATCCCCAAGAACTCAATCATTTTGTAGATTGCGTTATAAATAATAAAAAAACTTCTGTAAATGGGGAATATGGAGTAAAGATCTTAAGAATCACCGATGCAATGTATAAAAGTTCTAAATCGGGTAAATTAGAATCAGTAAACTAAACAATTCTTATTTTCTAGCATTTGAAGAACGTTTAATGCTTTTATATGTGTAAAAATATTTGCAAATTCCATATGCAGTTTCTATTTTTGCAGAGAATGTATCACATTAATTACCTTCTCGATAGCTTGTGTTTCCGATATCAACAATGTGTGTGAAAATTCGACGCTTCGAGTGTAAATATCTGATACTATTGGAAAACGTGCATCATTACTTTTATCGCCCCCCCAATTAGCTTTAGAATAATCAATTCCTTTTCTTAAGTTTATATCCTTAAAACACGTTAGGCTATGAAGGGGTGGATAGCATCGATCAGTGGGAATTAAATTTCGATTTAAAATATTGTAAAATTCTTCCTTAGTAAGCCCTCCAAATTTTTGTGGGTTAAACACAATAGGAAATACATACCACCCTAATTCTGTCGTTCCAGGAGTGGGTTTCATTGAATAAATCCCTTCTATCTCATTTAATTTTTTTAAAAAATATCGTGCATTTTCATTTCGAAGTTTATGCTGTTGAGGAAATTTTTTTAGTTGAGTTCTTAATAATGCTCCTAAAAATTCACTCATACGATAATTTGTTCCATAGGTAAAATGAGCATAAGAGAAATAATTCTTCATTCTCCCACAATCAATAATAGAATACATTTTATCTGCTAACTCATCATCATTGCATATTATTGCTCCTCCTTCTCCACTTGTCACTACTTTTGAGGCTTGAAAGCTAAAAGTGCCAGCATCGCCCCAATTACCCGCCCGAACTCCTTTATATCTGCTACCATGGGCATGGGCGCAATCCTCGACGATCTTTAAATTATATTGGTTTGCCAGCTTTTTTAACCTATCCATTTCTACGGGATTACCCCCGAGATGCACGGGAATGATCGCTTTAGTCCGTTTTGTAATCAAATCTTCAACTTTATCTACATCCATTACCAGTGTTTCGGGATCTATATCACAGAAGATAGGTACGGCGTTAGTTGCGACAACTGCAGAAGCGGAAGCGAAAAATGTATAATCAGAAACTATAACTTCATCTCCTAATCCTATTCCTAAAGCTAATAACGCGGCTTCTATTGCAACAGTGCCATTTGCGACTGCGATACAATGCTTTGCTTCTTGAAATGATGCAAATTCTTCTTGAAATCTCCAGGTATGTTCTCCACGAGGATCACCCGGAGATCCTACCCACCACTTTCCCGAGTTAATAACTTTTGTGATTGCTTCTATGTCTTCCGCATCGAAAATAGGCCATTCTTGAAAGATCTTTTCTTGGTTTTTTTTAGGCAATATTCTACTCTACCATGCGTTTTTAATAATTTATAAGGTTTTGTTCTTATTTTATTTTTCTAAGAAGTATATATGATTATTGAATTTATAATGAATATAGATTTGAAGCCTCCCCGCCCTAAGGGACGGGGATTCCCACAAGTCCACTAAGCATTAGCTGGCGGGCATATCTTAGGGCTGTCTGTCGCGGTAAACCCCTTCCACGTGCGCAGAAAGGATTCCTCCTTCAAGGAGGGTTGATGCGATAAGTCATCGGATGTCAAGAACGTTACCATGATATTCACGGCGGAATTTAAGTCCCTATCCATCTGATGACCGCATTCGCAAGTAATAGTACGCTCGGACAATGAACGCTTTACTCTTTTCCCGCATTTCGCACAGGTCTGTGTGGTGTATGATTCATCAATTCTTATTACTCTTTTGCCTATTTTTTGTGCTTTATAGGTTAAGAATTGGACAAATCTTCCCAACGAGCCCGTGTTTTGCATTGAATGATGAAGAGTCTTGTTCGATTTGTTTTGTCGGGGCGATTTGGTGGTTTTTTTCTTCCGTGCCATCGTTTTCACA
>SHMU01000151.1 GCA_008080765.1 Promethearchaeota archaeon
CAGAAAAGGTAAAAAGTATTTGTAATGTAGAAAAGTACGGGGTGATTACATGGTAAATTATTTATGCAAAAGACTATGATTATAGAGCCCCAAAAAAAATCAAAAAGTTTTTTGATCAGAAGTAAAAAAAAGTAAGATTCTAATAAGATATGGAAACCAATAATTTAAGACGAAAATATTTATTAACTAAAATTAACATATTTTTATTAAAATTTAAATAAATTAATACAGATTTTTTAAAAAGAGTTAAATAAAAATAATTTTATTAAGTAAATATCTAAATCTATTAATTAATAAAAAAATACAATAATAAAGGCTGAAAAATATGGCAGAAGAAGAATCTTTCCTTAATGCTAAGGCGCTTGTAGTGGATAACGGAACAGGTATTACGAAGAATGGCTTTGCTGGTGAGGATCAACCTCGATCCGTATTTCCAACTCTTATCGGTTATCCGAAGTACGAAAGCATTATGACAGACGTCGAGCACTACACTCGTGAATACTATATTGGCGAGGAGGCTATGCAACTCAAAGGTGTACTCAAATTAATGTTTCCTGTAGAACATGGTATAATTGAGGATTGGACCGCAATGGAGAAGATCTGGCATTATACATTCTATACGGACTTACGAGTAGACCCTTCCGAACATCCATGCTTATTGACAGAAGCACCCTTGAATCCGCGACCTAACAGAGAGAAGATGGCTGAGATTATGTTTGAGACATTTAACGTACCTGCAATGTATGTCGCCATGCAGGCAGTTCTCTCATTATATGCCTCCGGTCGTACTACTGGATGTGTCATTGATATCGGCGATGGAGTGTCACACGTAGTCCCAATATTCGAAGGTTTCGCATTAAGTCATGCAATCCAGAGAGTTGATTTAGCGGGACGAGACATTACTACTTACTTGCAACGCCTTTTACGTCAGAAAGGGTATACTTTTACCACATCTGCGGAGAAGGAGATTGTAAGAGATATCAAAGAGAAACTTTGTTATGTAGCCATCGATCCCGAGAAGGAGATGATGCTTTCCAAGAAAGTTGCTGGAATGGAAAAGAGCTACATGCTTCCAGATGGAGAAACTATTAACGTCGGTGTTGAACGCTTCTTAGCGCCCGAATGTTTCTTTAATCCATCAGTAATCGGAAAGGAGTTAGAACCCTTAGATGATATCATCGTGAATGCTATTTCTGCGTGCGATGTTGATTTACGAAGAGACTTATACAGTAATATCGTGTTATCTGGAGGTTCCACTATGTTCCCAGGTATTAAAGAGCGATTAACCAAGGAAATCAAGGAACAAATTCCAGAATCCGTAGATGTAAAAATTATTGCTCCCCCAGAAAGAATGTATTCAGTCTGGATTGGCGGCTCAATTTTGAGCTCCTTAAAAACCTTCCACAGAATGTGGATTACCAGACGCGAATATAAGGAGATGGGGCCGCAAGTAATTCATCGATGCTTCTAAGCGGTGCATAGACATCATCCAAAAATCACACGATTTTTTTATTTTTATTTTTCGATTTTTTTATTTCTTTGTACATCTTATTTTTAACCTAATTTTCCCATTTTTCCTTCAATTCTAAAAATTACTGGTTTTTATGAAAAAGCATGGATATAATCAATTTTATGGTGACAAGGAGAAGTTGATTTATCATTATGGAACATACCAAAAACCTGCTAATATTTAATTTATTTTATTGGGACCATAGTTTTAAGAGTATGTGAAAACTAATGAATTAAATTTGAATTAGAGAATGGTTTCTGAATTATTTATTCTGGTTTTTATTAATTAAAAACGAGCAATTAATATAGTTTTTTCTCATTCTATATAGTTCTATTATTCTCCATATATCTATATAAATTAAAGAGAATAGGAATTTAAAGATTAAGTTCATAATTCTAGTAAAAGGAATAAAGAAGAGGTATGTTATTTATATGTTAAGCAATTCAATTCAAAAAGGAGATGAAAAAAATACTAAGAAATTCCCCGAAAAAAAGGTAATTAACGCGATTTTACTGGGAAGTAAATCGGTGGGAAAAACTACAATCGGTCAGCGCTTAGCAGGTAAATTTGACAGCAATATACTGCGAGCAGAAACGTATGGAATAGATTTTCATTTTTTAAATATTAAAAAAAGCAATATGAACATTTATGTGCAGATTTGGGATGTAAATTTTCAAAGTTATGATTGTAATAATCCAAAATTTTTCTTAGAAAATGCAGATATTTTATTCTTAGTATTTGATGATTTTCATACTTTTAAAGATCTCTTGAAATATAAGAAATGTATTAGTAATTCAAAATCAACATTGAAATATCTTATTTCTAATAAAGTTGATAAAGAGCATACTCAGTTAGATGAGACAATAATCCAGGAATTTGTCAATAGGTTTGATTTACAATATTATAAAATTTCTGCGTTAAAAGGGATTCATTTTGAAGAATTTAAGCAGAATATTATAGAAGATATAAGAAAATTAAAGTAAGCATTTTGAAGAATTTACCCTTTAAGCGTCTACAAATTATTTTCAATTAAGAGATTAATATTAATTTTTAGTTTCTTGAAGAATTTGCATAGGTTTATGGCTCTTTTCCAGAGTTTCCCAAAAAAATAGGATTAAATATATTCTGATTTTTTACTTCTATTAAAGCTAACCCTTTATTTTTATACTAATAATTGAATACTGGTGGGGAAGATGGCTACTTTAGGATGGTCTGGTAATATATTTTGTATTTGATCCATTCGTAATAGTTTGGGAAAGGACTGATGAAAGAGCATATCTTTTGACCAGTAATGAGTTATATCGGATCTATTTAAATTAGGAGAAAATAGGGCGAAGGTTTTATCTTCACAAAATTCCATGAATATTTCTTCTGCTTCTTTCCATTCATCATATAGGAGTGCTCCAGTTTCTCCAAGCAAGGAGTGATATCCTCTCCCTTCAGGAGAAGCGGTCGTAAAAATAACCACAGCTTCTTCTTTGAGCATATTTTCAGCTTGTAAGAAAAGATTTGTCCCTTTACTGCTCTGAGAAAGTTCGGTATCCTCAGGAAAGAGATTAAAAATTCCTATATCAAATTTCTTTTGTTCCTCTTTAATTTTTGGAATGTTAGTTCCATATACCTCTTTACCTAATTCAATCGCTTTTCGATGAGCATCAATAAAATCACCAGCAAATATTCCCGCCATTTCACGATTTTCTGCGGCAATAATATTGACGCTGAAGTCTAATCCAACGCGCTGGCACACCTCTTCAATATCTTCCCGTAGTTCAGTTATAAATCCTACTCCCACCCCTTTTCCTTCAAGAGCAGCTTTATGATTTGCTGCCAGCGTTTCGATACCGCTAATTCCAGGTAGAATGATTTTTGCACCTCCTCCAAATCCAGCTAAGGGATGAGGGATTACTGTACTGATAGCAATCTTAACATCTGCGTCATAATATGTTTTATTTACGAATATAGGGGTACCTCGATCTGATTTCCCTAATTCCACTAAATTCTGATAAGGATGATGATTCTCAATGTTAAATCTATCTACTATACTCTTTCCAATTTTTTTCAGCAAATCAAATCTATTCATCGGTCTGTGAGAGCCAATTGCTGCAATAAACGTAATATTTTCATCTTGAATTCCTGCTGCACTCAACTGCGTCACAATTTCTTGACAGATAGGTTCACATTTAGTAGGGCGGGAAATATCTTCAAAAACTATTGTTGCGGTTTTTTTCCCTTTCGCGATGTCATGAAGAGGGGGCATACCATTAGGGTTTTTAATCGCATTAGCAACCTCTTCTTTGGTTAAATATGTATTGCTACCTTTCATCCTAAATACTTCAATATCCCATGAGTCTGGAAATTCCAAATCTACACTTTCTGGGATGTTATACCAGGCTCCCCACGGAATTTCTATTGTTTTTACCATTTGAAATCATCTTTATGGCTTTTTTATTATATATATCAAATCAATAATACTAATTACTTACTAATATATTTTTTAGATAAATAAATATAGCTTTTGCGAGGAGAAATCTCTTTTAATATCTCATTTTCCTCTTCAAGGAAAAACCTACATGCTCATTATCATTCACCTCAAGATACATGTTGGGAAGGTATCAAATCCCAATTTCCATTATATCTATTTATTTTCAAAATAATGGAATGTATCATCATGTATATTTGCAATATAACTATTATCTTTTATTGCCCAAGTAATTTCATCACCTTTCTGGGCTTTTTCAGCCCAATGCGACTTAGTATTAGGATTTTGTTCGATAAAAAAATAATCATCAATATACAGTTTCCTAAGTCCTTTTTTTGATGTTTTACTTATGGGATAGGTTTTATCCTCGAATTCAACGGAGATCTTATCGCTAAATATAGCTTTATGAACTCTCCTAAGTAATTTCTCCAATTCTTTTTTATTTTTAGACATATGCTCTCAATTATGAGAACCATTAGATAGTTATAAATCTTTTATTATAATTTTCTAAATGAATATAAGGTAAGGTAAAGTAAGATAAAGCAAGGTAAAGCAAAAGGTAGTAGTATAACAAGTTACTTAAGCTTAGTAAAGAATTATAATTCCTATTAATAATATAAATATTAAAAAAGATAATTAATTCCTATGAGCAATAAACCTAATATTATTTTTTTATTAAATGATCATCAAGCCTATTATGGTCATGAAGAACGGGAGAATTGTCCCGCAATTCAGCGCCCCAACTTTCATAAATTGGCGAAAAGCGGTGTAGATTTTACTCAAGCATATACAGCATGTCCTTTATGCGGTCCTACTCGAAGGACTTTTCTTACAGGATTGTATCCTCATAATCATCTAGAATTATTGAATGAAGTAAATCATCCCTATGACACAGCTACCTATTTAGATAAATTAAAAGAATCCGGATATGATTGCTATTATTATGGTAAATGGCACGCTGGTCCTGGTACAGCCCTAACCGAATTTAATTGTGAAGGATATTCAATGCCGGGCTACGGTAATCCTTACACTACTCCTGAATATAAAAAATATCTTAAAGAGTTCAATTTACCCCCTTTTGAAGTTAGTATAGTTCATAGTTTTTTAGATCCTAGTTGGCCAAAAGCAATGCAATTAGGAATTAAAGAGGGAGCCAGTCACAGACCTTCAGATCCCACGTTATTAAGCGAACATGCGACGGGGATTATGACCAGTCCAAAGGAAACCCACGAAGCGTTCTTTCTTGCTCATCTGGCATGCACAAAATTAGTAGATATATCAAATCAAGCAAATAGAAAGCCATTTCATTTGAGAGTTGATTTTTGGGGCCCTCATCAACCTTATTACGTTCCTCAAGAATATAGGGATCGATATGATGCCGAGCAAATTTTGGAATATCCGAATTTTAATGATAATTTGAACAATAAACCAGAGATCTATAAATATGATATTAATTATCCCATCAGCGAAAAGGGAAAGATAAAATACCCTAATCCCCTTCCATGGTCTTTCTGGAGAGAAGTATTAGCGTTTCATTATGCTCATATTAGTTTAATAGATGATGCCGGGGGGATAATATTAAATAAATTACAAGAACTGGGATTGGATAAAAATACAATAATCATTTGGACGACAGATCATGGAGATGCGGTTGCCAGCCATGGAGGACATTTCGATAAGGATTGTTATCTGTCCCAAGAAATGATTAGGGTACCCTTGGCTATTTCTTATCCAGAAGAAATTCCTCCCAATCAAAAAAATTCGTCTCTTGTAAATAGTATTGATATTGCACCCACCATTTTAGATGCCGCAGGCCTTTCTTTTGAAACTCCCATAGATGGAAGGAGTTTGATACCATTAATGAAAAATCCTGATTCTACTTGGCGACAAGATGTAATGATTGAGACGCACGGACACGTCCATCTTCATCTTGGGAGAACAGTTATAAAGGACAATTATAAATATACATATAATGAACGATTCATGGATGAATTGTATGATTTAGCGAACGATCCATATGAATTGAACAATCTTATAGAAGCTGAAGCCTATAGAGAAATCTTAGAAGAGATGAAAGAAATACTTGAGAAGTGGAGAGAACAGACAAACGACTCTATGACCAAAAGGATGATACGGAAAAAGACGCGATAACAAAAACATGGAACATCTCAAATAAGTATATTCTAAATACTAAAAAAAGGAAGGAAAAAATGGAGTGAATAAGATACATTAATAAATAAATTAATCCACATTCACGGAAGTCTTACATTTATTGCATTTTTTAGCACCACGGAATAGTTGATTACCGCATTCTGGACAATGATATCGTTGTTCCTCTTCTTCTACAAACTTCTCATCTCCTAACTCTCTCCAAGTGGGTATCGCTCTTTTTATAACTTTTTTCCCAACAGCTAAAGGAAAGTTCTCAACAAATTTACAAGGCCATTCAACGCATTGGTGACAACCATCTATTCCTTTTTCTCTGACACAAGACTTAATAGCACATTTCTGACAAACAGGAAATACAACACCTTCGGATAAGCATCCAGTACAGGCAATATCATCAGTTGATTTCACAAATGCTTTATATACTGGTAATAATACCCTTTTAAATTTTTCATTATCATCTCGATGTGCGATGTAGATTGAGCATACTCCGCAATAAAGCCCACAAGGAGCCATTAGATCTCTATTAATATTATTCATTGCCAATTACCTAAGTTTTGTAATAGTTGAAATTATTTCTACTATATAAAAGTTTTTAAAACACTACACTTTTGTATGGTTAATGAGAATACCTGAAGAAACTTATTTTAAAACTATTGAAGAAAAACTTGAAAAAGTTGATGCTAAAATAGCCTTCATCCAGGATCTCGCCTTGAATACGAAGTTAGGTTTAGATATCTTAGCGAAAACCATAATTGAAAAAAAATTTCTATCAAAAATGACTCAGCAAGCGGATAAAAATATTAATCACTTTCTAGATAATCGCCCAACACCAGATAAATGTAAGATATTAGACAGATGTACGGTTATGATTGAGAAGGGTATTATTAAAGTGTTGAGAACTTATCTAGAGAAGGGTGTAGAAGAGGCAGATCTCTTGTTAGATTCATATATACAATTTTCAAAAAAACCCAAAGTTGTTTCGGTATGTTCAGATAATCAATGCTATACTAATGCCTTACATTTATTTAAAACCCTAAAAAATGTGCTGAAATCAGCAAAGAGACTTGAATCACCAAGATTGAAAAAAATAGTCGAAGATGGTACATTCCTTGAAAAACTAGCATATTCTGAAGATGAGTCGGATTTAATTTCTCCTCTTTCTAATCAGAAAAGAATTAAAATATTAAAAACATTGAGCAGAGGTAAATTATCTTACAATCAGATTGAGGAAATTGTGGGTATTAAAGGAGGTCAGTTTCATTTTCACCTTAAAAAGCTTTTAAATGTGAAATATATTAGAAAAGAACAAACTCAAGGGTATTACTCCATAACCAGAAAAGGACTTAGAGCCTTGAAATTATTAGTGGACTTTAGAGAAGAAATAGCAGTTTTAGAATGAGTTTCTATGGGTACTATACTTAAGAGCAAATAAGTAAAAATTAAGTATAATAAAAATTAATACGAGGTATAAAATTGTCAGAACGAATTGAAGATGAATATCGAGATTTGGCGAGCCATCTTGATAAAATGCCGGTGGGATATCCATCCACAGAATCAGGAATTGAACTAAAAATTTTAAAACATCTTTTCTCTCCTGAAGAAGCAAAAATTGCAATGAACTTAGGATTTACACCCTTGGAATTAAAGAAAATCCATCGAAAAATGAAGGCAGAGGGAATATCTCTCCAAGAACTCGAATCAAAATTAGATAAGATGTATCAGAAAGGGCTTATCAATTATGGGAAAGATATGAAGGGAGAGAAGGAAATAAAATATTATGCAAATGCCCCTTTGGTTATTGGAATGTTTGAATATCAATTGAATCGCCTTTCGAAAGAATTTTTGAAAGATATGGAACAGTATTTCCAAGAAGCCTTCATGGAGGAGTATAATAAACCAGGAATTCCCCAATTACGCACGATACCTATCGAAGAAAGTATTCCCCACGAGCAAAATATAGCAACTTATGACATGATGAGAGATCTTATTAATACGGTGGGAACACCAATTGGAGTTGCCGAATGCATCTGTAAAAAAGGAAAGGACATCTTGGGCGATCCGTGTAAAAAAACAGACATGAGAGAAGTATGTTTTACTTTTCGAACTGCTGCAGAGTCTTATCATGAAAAAGGGTTGGCACGTTTGATTTCAAAAGAAGAGGCACTCAAGATTTTAACAAAAGCAGAAAAAGACGGCTTAGTCCTACAACCCGCAAACTCAATACGCCCAATGTGCATTTGTTGTTGTTGTGGCTGTTGCTGTGAGGTATTACTTAATCAAAAAAAAGGGGCGCAACCTGCAAAGTTTTTTGCAACTAATTTTTATGCTGAAATAGATGATGAGTTGTGTGTAGGATGTGGTCTCTGCGAGGATCGCTGCAATATGGATGCAATCTCTATTATTGAGGAAAAATCCGTGATAGATCTTGATAAATGCATTGGTTGCGGAGTATGTATTCCTAGTTGTGTAAATGATGCAATTAGCTTGCAGAAGAAAGAAGAAGAACTCGTCCCTCCTAAAAATACAATAGCAACTTATATGAAAATAATGGAAAATAAAGCAAAATTAGCACGAGCTCTAAAGAATTAATAGTTTAAATTGTAACATAATTTTATTCTCTTGTTTTTTATATTATTTTAATTTTTGAATAAACTCTTTTGCATTCTTAAGGTCTTCCGCGTTTGGTCTCCCTTTGTTCATTCCACCTAAATATTTCATGAAACTATTTGTGTTAAATCCTTTACATTGAAATTCATCAAGAATCACATATCCTTTTGAGTGCAGTTTTTCCTTAAGAAGGGAATGATCTTTGACTATTTTCTTTTTTCCTGTCAGTGCAGCGGTTGAAAAAAGAAATGCTTTCTTCTTAGAGACTTCTGGCAATTCATCGGCAAGATCAAGCAAAGATTTATGATGTTTCGCACCATATATCCCTGAACCAAATCCAATTAAATTATATTCCTGAAGTTCCTCAAGTTTTATTTGCTGAGGTGTTTTTATTTTCGCATTGAGAACTTCAGCAAAAACCTTAGCAATTTTTTCAGTGTTATTATGATGAAAAGAATATAAAATTAGTAGACATTTCATATTTAGCTCACTTTTTTCTGCTTCTTTCTATTTTCTGGTTATTTATTAGTTAATTTAGTAATTTAGAATATAATTCATTTTTCTATTATGTTTCATATCCAATTCCATGCATATAAAACTACTATTATATTAAACCCAAAGCTTACAATGAGCAAAAAGACATCATAGCTTTTATAACCCTTTATCCCTACTAGATTGAACACCAAAAAGAAAATTGCCATGATGATATTTATCCATTTAATGAGGGGATTTCCCAATAGGAGAGTTAGCACAATCATAATAATAGGTAACACCATGATTGCTGATATTCCAAGCCACATGCTTGATGATGTTTTTTTGCCTTCTATTTCTCCTGGTGTAAAGTCTCCGGCAAATATACGCATTACATCACCTAATAAATAGACTAGCATGGTCGCAACCCATAAAAGAGTCAAAATAATCCTTGTATCTTCTATTTTTATCACCTCCTTTATTTTTGAATGACAATTACTATATTTCCCGTTTTATGTTCAGTTTCAACAAATTTATGAGCTTCGGGAATCTGCTCCAATGAATATCTCTTTCCTATAACAGGTGATATTTTTCCTTCTTCTATGAGTTCTTTAATAAGGGTTTGTTCAAAAATAACTTTCCATTAGTTTTTTAAGAAGGTATTTCTTAAAGCTTTTGCAGTGGAAATTTCATC
>SHMU01000152.1 GCA_008080765.1 Promethearchaeota archaeon
TAAAATGGGTAGAAAGGGTCTATTATCCATTCTCTTGGATAGATTTTATAAATGATCCTTCTTTTGTAAAATTAGTCAATTGATGATTAAATTTAAATATTTAGAATTCTTTAAAATTTAAAAGAAAAGGAAATATTCTTAATTGTGCTTCAAGTGTGACTCAAATGTCAATAGACTGGCAGAAAGCAGAGGAAAATCCAGAAAAAGCCCAGAAAATCGAGGGGAAAAGGCTTTTGGACTTACGAGCAAAAATTAACGACCTTGAGAGAGAACTTGCGGAAACAAAAAACCAATTATCTGAAAACGAAGAAAATTTAAGTAATACCTCTAATGAGCTTCAATCCACGAAAGAATCATTGACACAACAAATTCAAGATAAAGAAGAGATCAATGCTCAACTTAATTCCCAAATCACTGAGTTAAATCAAAAACTAGAAGATTATTCTAAAAAAGTTGAAGATCTTGAAAATAAATTGAACGAACTCTCCAGTTTATCTGAAGAGTCCAAAAAGGAATTAGAAGCCGCTGCTAATTCAATTAGTGAAAAAGATCAGACCATTGCCTCTTTAAATGATAAAATTCAAGAATTAAACGCTCAAATTTCAGAAACAGGACAATTAAAAAATGAAATAGCAAAAGCTCAAGAAGAATCGAAACAACAAATTGAAACGATGAGGCAAAAGATGGAGGTTGAAGAACAGAAAAGAGCGGAATTACAAAAACAAATTGAAGACTTACAATCCCAATTAGAAGAAGCAAACAATACAATTGCTGCAAAAGAAGAACAAATCGCTGAGCTAAATACAAATCTGCAAGAAAAAGACAAACAGATTGAAGATACTGTAGCTCGGCTAGAAGAAACTGAAAAAACATTACAAGAATACGCCCCTCCCGAGATGGAAGAGGCAGTAACCACTGGAACGGAACGACTCACATGTCCTTCGTGCGGTGCATTTGGACAGGACATAAGAACAACCGAAGATAAAACAAAAGTAATTAGCTACGTTGGGCATGTTCCCATGTATGCTAAGAAGCATGTGTGCAAGAAATGTGGCAAAGAATTCTGAGATATCCTCCTCATCTTAATGCACTTTACATCTTTACCTTTTTTCTTTCTTATTTTAATTATATCATACGTATAAATGATTCTTCTTGAATGTAAAAATTAATGGCAAATGAAATATTTGCATTAAAATAGCATGGGAAATTTAATTTAGATATAATCAAGAAACATAATTTGACTAATTATTATAATGAATGATAATATGGATTTGGAAAAATTATTCCGACCAAAATCGATGGCAGTTATTGGAATTTCTCGGAAAAATAATCTGTCACCTGGTAGAATCATCCTCTTGAAGAACGAATTTGAGATGAATGTAGATGTATATGGAATCCATCCGGAAGGAGGTAATGTAGAGGGGGTTGGTCTTTATAAGAGCTTAAGTGACTTACCTGTGACTCCCGATATCTTAGTTATTGCTGTGGGACCAGATGATACCATCGGATATATAAGAGAATGTGCCGAATATAAAATTCCCGCAAGTATTATTATCGGCGGTGGATTTGCAGAAATAGGGGGTGAAGGAAAAAAACGACAAGCACTTTTAAAAAAGATTGCTATAGATAATGAAATAGCCGTTTTAGGTCCAAATTGCATTGGTGTATACTCTCCTCCTTTATTAGACACCATTTTTCTCCCCACTGAGAGAATAACACGACCACCGAAAGGTTCCGTTGCGTTAATTAGTCAATCTGGTGGAGTGTTAATTGATCAATTTTTCGTGAAATTTAAAGAAAGAGGTGTAGGGGTTTCTACGGCGGTTTCCATAGGTAATCGGGCAGTTGTGGATGAAACTATGTTGTTAGAGTATTTTAGCAAGGTGGATCCAGATACCAGAAACATTGCATTTTATTTAGAGGGTTTTCAAGAGGGAAAAGCACGAGAATTTCTAAATCTTGCGAAGGTATCTGAAGATACTGTTATTACATATTTTGGGGGTATAACAAAGCAAGGCAAAATAGCAACAGAAAGTCACACTGCAAGCTTAGGGGGAAATCTAAAAGTGCTTTCTGGCGCATTAAAACAGTATTATATTTTACAACCACATTCAGAGAGGGAATTATTGACAATGCTGAAGGTGTTTGATGTGCTTTCTTACAAAAAAAATCCTTTCGGAAAAAATACTATAACTTTTGGCGAAGTTGCAATCTTATCGGTATCTGGTGGGCATGGTGTTCTTTGCTCGGATATGCTCCAAGATTACGGATTAAATGCCGTATGGTTTACTGAAGAAGAAAAAGAAGAAATGTATGAGATTCTAAATCCTGTTGCCAGAAAGATTGCGTCTTTTAACAATCCGATTGATCTTACGGGATCTGTATTAGATAAAGACATCGAAAATATGATTCGATATCTTTCCGATATTGAAAGAATTGAATGCATTCTTCTCTTATTACTACCTTACCCCCCGAATATATCGTTTCAAATTGGAAGGCGGATTTCTAATGTGATTTCTAATAAAAATAAACCCATCATAACTTTCATTCCTTATGTTGAAAAGTATCAGATGATTATCGAATCTCTTGAATTAAGCAACATCCCGGTCTTCCATAGCATTAAGGAAGTAGTTCAAGCAGCTTCTGCGTTAAAAGATAGGACAAGATTTATTAATTTAAAGAAAAAAAATTATTTTTGGGAAACAGAAAACACAAAATAAGAAAGAATAATAAAACTACGTTAAAAACGTCAATCTTCAACATTAACTAATGTTTCTATCTTTTCAATTGCCCGATTAACATAATCATCATTTTCTATTATCAATTCTATCGCATTTTGGGGGCAAATCTCCATACATCGCCCACACGCTCGACACTGGTCTGTTATATAGGCTTTATTCTCTCTCATTTGGATTGCATTTACAAAACATATATCTTTCATACATGTCCCGCATCCTATACATTTCTCAGTGATAACTACTTTTACTCCTGGGATCTTTTTTACTTTTTTCGAGAGACTAGGATGTAATATGGGGACAATTCTCCAAAGGCAACAACAAGGGCAACAATTACAGATAGTTAATAATTTTTTTCCCTCTTTTATTCCAAGCCATTGCTTATCCAAAAGATTTCTTCCGATCAAATGTACCAAACCCGCCTTACTACAGTTCTTAATATGATCAAGAGCTTCTTGCTTGGAGACCAAGCGTCCTAAGGCGGGGTTAATTTCTAATACGCTTTTTCCCAAGAAGAGACATCCCAATTCGATGGGATAGTCTTCGCATTTCATAGAAGAACGGCATATACAGAAATTCATAATCCAGCGATAATTAGCTTTCTCAATAAAATATTCTAAGACTCTTTTCGGTAGTATATAATTATCAGGTTGATCCACACTCTGGTTAATCTTAATAACGGTATCTTTTGGTAAATATATAATATCATCCCCTTTAAGCAAGAGAAGATCAAATATATTGCGTAAAATGGGAAGATTGCTCAGTTTTGCAAGTAACTTAATGCTTGGAAATGTTTTTTTTAATAACTTAACGAACCATAAAGGTCTTGCCATATTATTTCTCCATACAATTCTATATTACATAATTTATTTTAATTGATAAAGGTAAATCTCGGGAAGATGTTCCCACCCATATTGTAAAGGAACCAGATTCACTAATAAAGTTCTTCTCTTTTTCAGAATAAAATTCAAACGCAGAATTGTCTAAAGTGATCGAAACGGTTTTAGTCTCTGCTGGTCTTAAAAAGACCTTCTCAAAGCTTTGTAATTCCCTTGGGGGGCGGTCTACAGAACAGTCATCGTCTCCAATATAGACTTGAACGACCTCCGCCCCGGAATACACTCCTATATTCTTCACATCTACGGAGATTTTAAATGATTCATGTCCTTTAATATCTTTCTTGTCAACTTGGATATTTGTTAAATCAAATCTAGTATACGACAAACCAAATCCAAAGGGAAAGAAAGGTTCTATTTGTTGCTTGTCGAAATAACGATACCCCACATAAATTCCTTCTTCGAAATAAATTTTAAGTTGTTTAAGATCTCCGGGAAATCTCTTTTTTGATTTGTGAGCGGGATGATCTTGGAGTGTTTTTGGATATGTCACGGGTAATTTACCAGAAGGAGATATATCACCAAATAAAAGGCGGGCAAGGGCATTTCCTCCCATCATTCCTGGATACCATGCATTTAAAATAGCTGGAACATCATCATACCATTCAGTACAGTCAATAGGACTTCCGGCAATTAAAATTAATACGGTGTTCGGATTTTCTGCAAGGGTGTGTTGGATTAATTGGATTTGTTTCGTGGGTAATCCATATTGTGTTCTATCACTTCCTTCAGTATCTCCTTCTACATTGAATAAAAACGTTTTTAAGAAACTCCCGCCGTGATCAAGACCTACAATCAAGAATGTGACATCTGCAAGTTCGGGATAGTCAACAATTTCTACATTTTCAGCATTTTCTTCTACATATCTTTTTATCCCTTCATATGGAGTATTAAATTGGGGAGGGATTACCGCTGAACTTCCCCCATGATAAGGTTTTCCAAATTTTTTATGTGCATTTGGTCCTATGATAGCGATTTTAGTAATTTCACTTAACTTTATTGGGAGAATTTGTGCTTCATTTTTTAATAGGACCATACTCTCTTCGGCAACTTGTTGAGCAACCTGCTGATGTTCGAAATTATCGGTAACTTTCCGAGGAGCATTAGTAACATCTTGAAATAATTCTACTCTCAAAAATGTGCGGAGCATGGGTTTTAGGACATAATCAATATCTTCTTCGGCAATTTCACCTTTTTGTAAAGCTTTTCGAACTTTTCTTGGGGTCATGGTCCTACTCAAAAGAAATCCGGGCATTTCTAAACTTACTCCCGCTTTAATGCATGCTGCAGCTCCGGAAGTCTTACGAGCAGCACCCCAATCGGTTGTCACATGACCCGTGAACCCCAGCTGCGTCCTTAATATATCTCTTAGAATATATTCGTTTTCTGCTCCATATGTTCCATTAACTCTATTATAACAACACATTAACCCCCAAGGATCTGATTTCTCAATAATTTTCTTAAAATTTTTAACATAAATCTCTTGTAGAGCACGCTCTTCGATCTCTGTGCTTATTTTCATCCGTTTCGTCTCCGAATTATTCGTAATAAAATGTTTCACGCAAGCCGCTATATTTTCTGATTGTATTCCTTTCACTAATTCTGAGGATAGATCAGAGGAAAGAATAGGGTCTTCACTCAAATATTCAAAATTTCGGCCACATAAGGGCGAGCGAATAATATTAACACCTGGCGCCAAGATTTGATGCCTTCCAGCTGCTTTTGTTTCTTTTCCCAATATTTTACCCATTTCATAAGCCAATGTTTTATTCCATGTTGCTGCTAATGCAATCGTTGCGGGAAATCTTGTGTGTTTACCTCGATGACTGGAATGCCAAGCAACTCCCAAGGGACCGTCTGTCATTCCAAAGGAAGGAATCCCCAATCTCTGGATTGGATTGGTGGTCCAAAAGTCTTTCCCTCGAAGCAAGCTAATTTTTTCATTCAAAGTCATTACTTTTAGTAAATCCTCTATTCTTGATTCTATTGGCAGATCTGGGTTTAAATATTTATTATTTTTATCCATTGTTTTTAATTAAAAGATATTCTTTTTTAATACACAATTAGGTTTCTTAAAATAAAATTGTTATAGTTATTTATATATGTAGCTTATAATCTTAGAATTACTTCAATAATTCTATATTCGAAAGGAATTATTGAAAATTTTTAGGATGATAAGATTATAAAAGGTGTATAATTTTATTTACTATTGATAAAAACAGAGAAAAGGAACATGATTAGAACTTTTATAGCATTTGAATTACAAGAGGAAACAACCCTCTCAGAAATCAGAAATTTTACAAATCGACTGAAACAGAATCAAAAAAAAATTAAAATCGTAAAATTGGACAACATTCACTTAACGGTGAAGTTTTTAGGAAATATACAAGAAGATTTGGTCCCAAAAATTTATGACATTTTAGAGAGGGAAGTAAACACTAAAATCCTCCATAACCAAGAACACATGTTTTCTGTGAAAGGGGTAGGCCATTATAGGAATTATGAAATCATCTGGGTGGGCTTAGAAGGAGACTTCGAATTATTACAAACAGTTAAAGACACTGTGGAAGAAAAACTAAATCAACAATTAAAAATTAAAAAGGATAAGCGAAGGAAATTTACTCCACATATTACTATTGCTCGATTGAAAAAAAATAAAAAGGATTACAAGACATTTGATAGTTTCAAAGAAACTATTAAAGAGAGTAGAAATAGGCAGTTTGGAGAGTGTGCGCTTAACGAAATCGTATTGAAAAAAAGTGATTTAACCCCCAAAGGACCAATTTATACAACATTTAATGGAAAAGAATTTATCTAATCTTTAGATCTTTCCTCTTTAAGAACTCATCAGGTTATTCATCATACAATACTTATGAATACCCCAAGTAAATTTAATCATTTCGAATAATTTAGTTTACAAATACAATGGTATTAATCATTTTAACAATATTCATAGATATTTAGACTATAAAGGAATATAGATTAAAGGAGCTAATCTCTTTATAAAAAAAACACTATAACAAATATTATGAATCGACTTAAAGCAGTGGTATGGGATCTTGATGGAACGCTCATTCACTTTAGAATTGATTATTTGCGAGCAAGAAGAGCTGCTATCAAGATCTTAAAACAGCATGGCGTAGCAAAACAAGAGCTCACTATAACAAAGAGTATCTTAGATAATTTAAAAATTTCTATTGATTTTTTTAAGAGAAGCGGTTATAGTGCAAATAGGATTGCTCAAGTTAAACATGAGATTAATGATGCGGTAAGTGAAATCGAATTAGAAGCGGCACATCAAGCTACCAAAGTAAAGGGTATCGAAGAGGTCTTGAACTATGCCAAGCAAAAGGATTTAAAGCAAGCTATCTATACCTATAATACTCATAAAAATGCGGAAGTATCTTTACAAACAATTAATTTGCGAAATTATTTTGATTTGATTGTGGGTAGGGATGATGTTAACAATCCAAAACCTCATAATGAGCATCTTATAACAATATGCAATCTTCTCGAGGTAAAGCCTATCCATATAGTTGTGATTGGAGATACTTATCGAGATATTCAAGGTGCCCTTCAAGTAGGAGCTAGATCAATTGCTATACGTTCTCCAACCTCAAAGCTCACTAATGATCATCTTTTTCAACACGCTGACTTCATAATTACACAAAAAGCAATTGAAGAAAAACTAATACCCATAATTGCTTCATTACTTTGAAATAGAAAATATAAATCTTTTAAAGATTTGAATCTTTAACTATTAATATAATCTTAGATTGTATACGAAAATTACAACAAAAGTATAATAAGAGCAAATGTTAAAGATAGAATATTATCTTGATGTTTTAAAACCCCATCAGCCATCCTCGGACATTATGGCACGTGCTTTAATGGAGCTGAAAGGAGTTCGTGAAGTAAGTGTGAATGTTGATGAATTAGATCAGAAAACTGCATCCCTTCATATTAAGGTCTCGGGGATAGATATCGAAATTGAGATTATTCGCGAGAAATTGGAAGAATTAAATTGCGCGCTTCACTCAATTGATGAAGTAAAAATGATTAGAATCGATACACCACCTACATAATTGTTTTACTTGTTAATAAGAATTCCAATAATTAAATCCATCTTCTTCCCAAAACAAAAGTTTATAATTATAAATTTCTAAAACACATATAAGAAAGAATTAACTAATAAAGCGTATTCGTATTATGGTTGTTCCAAAAGTGAAAAATGTAATAAAGGATAAGGGAGAGATATCTGATGAATTGGATTTTGCCTTGATGAATTTTTTGCTCAAGAATCGCGGTCAAGGCTTCACACCATGCCAACCGCAGTTAGTGGAGTTAGAAGATGGCAAAGAAGTGATTAAAATGAATATTGATAATACCTTTATTGATAAAAATAATAATCTAATGGGGCTTGGAATTGTGGGTAAAATATTTATTGATCCTGAATCATATGAAATATTATATGCGACACCAAAAGAAGAATTAGATGAAAATATTCAAAAGCTAGAAAATGCCGGGATAGAACCCCAGCCCAGGCCAAAAGGTAAGTATTAAAATCGATAGTTTTTTATTCTCATCAATTACTAATAAAAAACCAATCAAAATACCTTGTACACTGGCATCAACTTGTCCCTTAATTATTATATTCTGAATAAATGAATGATAAAATCAATTAATCAATGAATGATAAAATCAATTAATCAATGAATGATAAAATCAATTAATCAATGAATGATAAAATCAATTAATCAATGAATGATATAAATCAATTAATCAATGAATGATAAAACCACAAATTCAAACGATATTAGAACATTAATTCAAGAATATTTACTTGAAGAGGGAATTTTGCGAAATAAAATCGAAAATGATAATATTGAATTTGGGTATCGATTTATATTTCCTCCTGCTCCACCGAACCAGAAACTTAAACAAAGTCAATCTATGGTCGTATTCCAACCAAAGCATAAGAATGATATGCTTATTATATCAATTGGAACACAAATTAACCCTGCTCACGTGGAAGCTTTGAAAAAAAAGGAAGTAGAACTGCTGTTTTTTAATGAATTGAAAAAACTTCTACATCTCAAAGATCTATTCTTTTATATCGATAGTAAAAACTTTCGTTATGAAATAAGTGAGCAAACCTTTGTTGAGAATAATTATCTTACCAAAAATTCTTTTTATTCGTTGATTCGTAAGGTTTTTAACATTCAAGCTTATAGTAATTTAATGCTTTTAGAATTTTGCTCTGGAGAGGGAGATTTACAATCATTCGACCCCTCCGCTAAGTTTGATCCAGGATCTGGGTTCTCACTTTATACATAGTTTTAATATATCCTATGTGATAAGTAAATGGTATTCAATAATTGGCTTCAAGCGATTGGAAAATTGGACTATGCACAAGGAAAAAGTCGTCCTCAAGTAGAATGTATTCTCTGCGCTGTGAAAGAGGAAGATGAAAAAGTTACCTCCATCAAAATTTACGAAGATGAGTTAATTTTTATTTGCTTAAATATCTATCCTTATAACCCAGGGCATTCAATGGTCGTACCGAATCGTCATTTAACCCGTTTTGTGGATTTGACAAAAAAGGAAGTGGTACGCATCTTTAGAGCAATTCAAGGGTTGCAACTTCTTTTTGATGATCTATACTCTCCTAAAGGATATAATATCGGATTCAATGAAGGCTTGGCAGGAGCGAGCATCCCTCATCTTCATTGTCATTTTGTTCCCCGATATGGCTCCGAACTCGGCTATATTGATATTGTGGGAAAAACAAGGATAGTTATAGAAGGTCTTGAATCCGTTAAGCATAAATTAAAAGCTGCTATCGGAAAATATTTAAATAAACAATTTTTTGAGTCCTTTTAATTTACGGAAACCGTCTATATGTGTAAGATATTGATAATTTATAAAAAATAAAAAAATTAGAATAAAAAAAAATCTTTACTAAATGCTGAAGCATATAAGTTTGAGCTTATATTAATCTAACGCTTGCTTCCCTGATATCAGCTTGAGTAATTCTCTTCCGCTTGTCCGCTTTTGTTATCTTAATAGCTTTTTCTGTAGTTTCTGCCGCTACATTTTCTAAAAACTCAATCAAGCGATCTAAAGCCTCCGCAGCAACTAAATCGGCCCCTTGTTTTTTCATAAGGCGCCTAATGGGGGCTTTAGCAATATAATCAGCCATTTTTTATATCATTCCTCCACTAATTTTATAAATTTATTATGTAATTTTTGATTAGAAAATTATTT
>SHMU01000153.1 GCA_008080765.1 Promethearchaeota archaeon
TGGTAAATATCCAAAAAACGGGTATCATTACGAGCAAAAACAGTATCTATTCGAGTTCCATATTTCTTACTTCTTTTTACATTCATATATACGAGAATGAGCCATATCCATTAAATTTTTCAAAATGAAGCACGCTAATGAAAAAAAAATTACGATCTACTGTGAAAGGTGGAGTGTTCTTGAGGGGTCATGATATAAAAACACAAAATATTTCCTTAAAAAATATCTTAAAATTTAGATTTTTTGACTTAAAGATGAATTGAAGAAGCACCTTTAGAACTAAAAAAAAATTTCCATAATTCAGCTCAATAGTTTTCTGTATATGTTTAAAAAGGAGCGATCATTCTAAAAAGGATTCATAATCATTTACTGAAATATCTTCTAAAAAGTATAGTGCTTCTATAGGTTCTTCTTCTTGCAAAATTAAGAATAACTTAATCAAATGAGAGCAAAATGATTTAGAATTTCGATTCGATGATTTGAATTCATCGCATCTATGTGAAATGACTTTATTGTTTCTATCAATGAGGATTTTGCTAGTATGTGAGAAACCCTTAGAATCAATGGAGCACTCTAAAATACCCTGTTGAAAGTCAAGTCGTTCAAGATGAAAGGAGCTATCTGAAAGTCCCGCTGTTTTATACAGCGTTTTCTTATCGGAATATTTCTTTAAGAGCTGGGAGATTTTGGCATTTATGGTTTTAGAGTAATCCTCATGGAAACTCAGTTCCCAATCTAAAAAGGATAATGGTTCTTCCATAAGATCTAATCAAAAATGATAACTTAAAGATGTTGAGAGATTGTTGATTTTCTGGTTTTTTAATCTTTTTCTTATTTACTTTTCTAGCGAAAAAATTAAGTAAATTGTTAAATCAACATTAAGAGAATAAAAAAAAGAGAATGATATCAAATTACAGATTAGAACGACGTTTAATATAGAATGCAATCCCTAACCCCATAAATGCCAAGATTGAAGCTGCAATGCCAATCCCCACTTGGGCTTCAAAAGGAATGGAAGCTGTGGGACCAATCTCTGGAAACTCAAAATTCGATATGAATGAAAGGAGGGCGGTTATATTTGTTGGAAGGGGTTCTTTGCCTGTAGCAATTTGACCTTCATCAGTGATAAAGATTAGGATATTGGTATAATTCATATCGGGAGTGAATGTAAAATTAAACAAGTATTCACCTCCTATAGAAGTACCAAAAGGATAGCTACTAGATTCAAAAACATCATTCATTAATTGATTATTATATATTGGGAATGAAATATGTTCTTCAGAAGGATCAATAATATTATGATCCACATAGACCTTATTCGGATAATCAATTCTCACCGGTGATACTCGTGCAATATACATGCGATACATCCTCTGTGGAAGCAAGAATAGATATTTTTGATAATTAACCTCTCTAGGCGGGGGTGCGGGACGTATAAATTTAACTACATCCCCCCAGTGAATGTTATTACCTGGATCAAACCACTTAAAAATTAATCCATCAAGGATTACTTGAATATGAATATTGAGGTTTGGGCCATCGATTTTAGTAAAATTTACTATATAGTTGCCGCTTATTGCTGATCCATAGGGAATTTCCCGATATTCATTAAAATTAAGTTTAGAGCCGTCTGTAGTAAAAACACGATAGCAGTGTCCCACGGGATCTATTAGATCTACTTCCATATTACATTGATGAGTATCGGTGACTACAGCAAAGCGAATTGTATATCGATACAATTTATTAAATACAAGATCAGATATATTTAATGTATAGATTCCTTCTCGAAATGTATATACTTTGTCCACCAATATATCACTATTAGCATCATTGCTCGCCTTTATCTCCATAGCTTCCCCGTGTTTTTCAACTTTATTAGAAGCTAATAGTGGTGAGAATAAAGATGGGAAAGATTCTAATTGTTTTGAAGAATGAGACTCCAAAACTATTAGAGATGCCATACTAAGCGTTATTAAACAAAGAAGTAAAAGAGGTATTATCTGAATACAGTATGTAATTTTTCTTTTTTTAGAAACCATAGACCTCCAACTCTGTAAATTCTTTTTCTAATGATTGAATTGGTTCACATTTATCATAATTTGTACAAGTAAAACAAGGACGATCTGTCCAAAAATAGGCTTTAGTCCCACTTTTTTGAACAATCAAGATCGGAAAATTGTGGACAGGACAAAGTAACGCTGAGCTATGGATTTTTCCCCATTTTGGTACTGCATATGAGGTCTGGCATTCATCGCAATCGCATTTAGCGAAGCGCTTCTTATTTGAGGTTCGATACATAATTAAAGCACATCCACATTTGGGACATTCTCCAATTTCTTCAATTTTTTTCATAAATATTCACGATTAACGCAATTTATTCTTTATTCTAATTTAAAATATATAAACAAAAAATCAGATTGAAGATACAAAATTTAGCTCTTTTTCTTTAAATAGAGATAGCCTTTAATATTTAGTAATGCCATCAAGAAAAGAGAGAAATCATCCTAATGGGGGAGACTTCTATTATTGTCCCTATTGTAATTCTGCACAGATAGTTGACTATGGAGATACTTTTGAATGTTCAAGTTGTCACCATGAATTTGAAAAAAGCGATTTTGAAGACTTAGAATTAGAAGATATACTCTCAATTACCGATATCATGAATATAATTGGTGCTATGAAAAAGGAATGGGGATTAAATCATCATTAAAACACAACTCTTAAGTTTCTTCTTTTTAGTTTGTTAGCTTGTTTTTATATTATTATCTTTTTCATTATTTTTTATTTCAATAAGGTTAACAAAATTTTTCCTATACATATTGAGTACTTGGAATTTTTTATTTAAATAAAACTAGCTTTATTAATTTTTATGATGGTAGTATTTGATTATGTAGAAAGTATGTTTGAGGGTGTAGAATTTTTAATAGCTCTCGGATCCATAATCGGACTGCTTGGATTAATTGCAGGACTTATTGGAATGTTAGTAATGCCACGATTTCGCCGTCAGAATATGTTCTTTCTAATTGCAATATCCATTATATTACTAATTGTGTGTGGTGCAAATACAGGATTACAATATTTTGGGATACGAATTTAATTGTTTTGCCTAGATAATTTTTAACCTCACCTTTTATCTCTTTCTTTTATTATCAATAGTGTTATATCTTTTCACAATTAAGAGCTACTTATTTGTATAGGTCAGAAAATCTTTATCTTGGTGTTTAAAAATATCTGATTCAGTAATATTCAACATTCATTGCTAAAATTATGAAAAAAGAAAGAAGAAAAAGTAAAGAAGATTTTAACTAGTAGGAAGGATATAATTATACTCTTCCGATTCCAGACTGATTTTACCCTTTTTTCTGGTAATATTTCTCTCAGCATTAATGGTGACGAGTTTTGGATTATAGGTAATATCATGTATCTTATAGGTTTTCAGAAAGTATTTGAGTCGTTTTACCTTTGTATTATTATCAAAAGGGAGCTCATTTAGCATATCCACGAATACATCAAATTCTTTAAGAAATTGCTCACCCCTTTCCTCATCCAATAGAATTGTGTCGAACTCATGATCGAAATCATTACATCCTTTTATTTTTTTAAAATCTATTTTTATTTTATAGGTCATAAATCGTTCTAGTACTACTATTTGATGGGTGTATTTAAAGAAAAAACTCAAATCTTTCTTTTTTATTTTTTTCTTTATATAGACCGAAAAACTATTAGACTTCAAATTTAAAATATAGAAATATAAAAATAATAAACTAGGAAAAAGAGTCGAAATGGATACACAGTATGATTTCATTAAACCAGAATTTCTTCACTTACTCTTTTTCCAGCAAAAAAGTTTGGTTATTTATCCCTATGTGGATTTAAAACATATGCGTGGCTTGGAGGTGTTCACTGTTGGTTATACCATGATCGATTTAGAATCGACGGCGCTTTATGATATAAAGGAGGTAATCTCTAATGACAGCTCCAACAGTTTAGAGGGCCATAATCCCAATTTCTATTTGGTATATAATTTAGATAAAAAAAAAGCGCTGGATCTTTTAGATTTGAAAAATGTCCACTGTATTCTCAATATTAACCAGAATGCCACCGAATTGCTTCCTAAAAACGAGAGTCAATTTATTTTTTACAATAAAAAAACTAATAAATTTCTCAATTACAACTTTGAGAATGTCGATTTAAAATTTGAACAATTAGTCATCTCGCATGCCCATAATCTCGAAATGCTCCGGGATGAACTAAATAATATAAAAATCGCCGCAAATCAATTATTTATGGAGATTAATAAAAATCCGGAAGATATCCATCTGGCATCCATTCTAAAACGCTATGATGAGCATGAATTCAAAAAGGTATTAGAATTCACGCAAAATTATTATAATATCACCATCCCTGATTATATTGCCTCCGAAGGCCCCCGCTTTAAGAGGTCAACTCATAAGGTAATTGATTTTTCACACGAATTTAGCTTTATTGTGGATAAAAATAGAAAATTTCGAGAAGAGTTTATCCAACTTCTTCACGATTATCGATTAAAGCACGTTAATGAAAGCAATTTGGAGTTGCGTGAGTTATATTCCCCCCAATTATTATACAATTATCTACGTAAGCATCATTGGAATAAGGGAATTCCCTTGGAATTTATAAAGGAGTGGATTAAAATGAACCTAACTAATTATGAGTTAACTGAACAGGATTATGAGGAATTTGATGAAATTCTTCAATATCTTCAAATCCCTCGAGATACTATTTATCAACTCATCACTGAGGTGGATGAAAATCAAATTCCTGAAATTAAAGAATCCCGAGAGAAAACATCAAATGATATCTTTCTAAAAGAAAATAAAAATGACAGGGGCACCAAAATCAGAGATAAAAGTATAGCTCATAATCAAACGAGGGAGGATAACAAAAAAAAAAGGTCTAATCAAGAACAAGACAATAAATCTATAGAATTATCAAATTTTCAGAATTTTGCAGAGCAAGTTTTGTCGATGTTAGATGAAATACAAGAAAAAATAATTTCTATGAAAAAAAATGATAAATAAAAAGAATCTGAAAATTAAATCAATTAATTCTCTTAATTCAATAAATAACTATACTATAATTTTTCATTGCTTAAAGAGAAAGCTCATAATAAAATTGTTTTAGAGAATTTCTTAGCTAATGATAGCCATAAGAACCTATAGAAGACCCACCAAAGGTTACACCAAAGAAATTAAACGCAATCCCCGTCATCCAGCATCCAATCCATAGGAGAAGCCCTCCAATAATAATTTTTCCGATAGCAATTCTCCTACCAATTAATCCTAATATACCTAAAAGAATATAGATAATCCCTCCAAATATGCAAAGCATCCCTAATAAATTAAAAATCATATCAAAAACAACTCCAAGTTTATAGCGTAATTCAGATCCCCCGAAAAAAGGAAAATAAATTGCTACAAACGCGATAATTGCATAAAACATATATTTTGCATATTTTTTCCCTTGTCCCTTGCCACCATTTTCAATAATATAGATTTCTTCCATTGTCTTAGAGTTACCGATTCTTTTGTTTTAATTTACTATATCTATTTTTTCTATCTATTTAAAAGAAAAGTGAAGAACTAATCCATACTCTCAATGAAATTATTGGATCGTATTTTTAACCAATACAATCAGAATTCAACCTAACCAAGGGAAATTAATGTGGTATAATTTAACTTTTTTGAATATAGAAAGAAATTTAATCAAAATCCTATGAAAATTTAGAAATCTTTCGTTTTAGTTTCATTCAGTCCATTTTTTATTGATTGAAGAAGTTATCATATCATAAGGATATAAAGCTTCATTAGTAAAAACCATATAAAATTGTTATTTCATTATAACTAAATATTTATAGGTTTTGATATTAATTCAGTCAAGTAAATATACAAAATTATTAACAAAATAACCTTCCTATTTGGAGCATAGCATGAATAATAAAGTTGGTTTAGTATATACAGAAGATTTTCAGCTCTATAATTTTGGTCCATCTCATCCTCTTAGACCTTTGCGATTAGAATTAACCTATAGTTTGATGGAAAAGCTTGAACTCTTGAACCATCAGAACATAGAGCTTATAAAGCCTCGAATGGCAACCCAAAAAGAGATAGAATTGGTCCATTCCCATAAATATGTGGAAGTAGTAAAAAAATTAAGTGTCAATCCCGATGAAAGGGGTGTTAAACCGTATCTCTACGGATTGGGTCCAGGAGATAATCCCATTTTTAAAAAAATGTATGAAGCCTCCTCTCTGGTATGCGGAGCAAGTATGGAAGCTGCAAAAAAAGTATGGACAGAGGATGAATTTCCAATTGCATTCAACCCCGCAGGAGGATTACACCATGCGATGACAAATAAAGCATCGGGATTTTGTATATTTAATGATATTGCCGTTGCTTTAAAATATTTAAAGCATCTTAAACCTGACATACGAATTGCTTATTTAGATATTGACTGCCACCATGGTGATGGAGTTCAATGGATTTTCTATGACGATCCAAATGTACTAACGATTTCGCTCCATGAAAGCGGGAAATTTCTTTTTCCCGGCACGGGAGGGGTCGAAGAAACCGGAGAAGGGGAAGGGAAAGGTTATTCCTTGAATTTCCCTCTGCTTCCGGGCACAAATAATAAATTATATTTGAAAATCTTTAAGTCATGTATTCCTAAAATTCTCCAAGCATATCAACCTGACATAATTGCCACTCAGTTGGGTGTTGATACCCATTATAATGACCCTCTCACGCAATTAGGAGTATCCATTAAATTATATAAAGAACTTGCCAAATTAATTAAAGAATATGCTAAAGAATATTGTAATAACCACTGGCTAGCGTTCGGAGGAGGAGGATATTTAATGACCGTAGTTCCCAGAGGGTGGAGTCTTTTTCTTGCAGAAATGCTCGATGTAGAGCTTTCTAACTCACTCCCCCAGCACTGGATTGAAGAAGTAGAAAAAAAGGTTAGAAATGAAACCACCCCTTACAAGCTCTATGATGATGACCATGAAACGGCACTTGAGCTTTTAAAGTATCCAGAATTAGCACAAAAACTCTATGGATATGTAGATTCTTTAATAGAAATGTGTCAAGACAAGTATCTCCCTGCTTTAACAAAAAGATAATATAAAAAAGATAGATTATGCTTGGATTCCATTCTTTTCCAGTATCCAATCTTCAACGAAAAATGGTTGGGAAAGTCCCTCTTCTATAGAATATTTCGAAGTAATACCCGATTTGGGAATCCATATTTCATTTGCTTCATCCCCTTCAACTAATTCTAATAGAAGAGCTCGATCAGTTTCTCTTTTGATCTTCGCATTTATTTCCTTGAAATGCTTTTCTTTCTGATAGGAGATGGAACTAGTATGGGAAGAAGAAGTTGTATTAGGATTGGGATTGGGATTGGGATTGGGATTGGGATTGGGATTGGGATTGGAATTGGGATTGGGATTGGGATTGGAATTGGGATTGGGATTGGGATTGGAATTGGAATTGGAATTGGAATTGGGATTGGGATTGGGATTGGGATTGGGATTGGAATTGGAATTGGAATTGGAATTGGAATCAGAGTTAGCATCTGAGTTTGTGGATTCTACAGTTTCTATAATTTTCAATTTATCCTTTTGTCTTCTTACCTCTTGAGTGCTGTCTTTTTGCTCTTCTGCGTTATTCTTCTTATATTCATCATTATTGGTATCATTTGAAGGGTTTTCAGGAGAATCTGATTCATAAGTCCCCCTAGAGCTCGTTGCAAACTCAATCTTTTCTTGCAATACGTGCGTTAGTAAATGCTTTAGAATTTCAATCTGGGGATAGTTAAGCATTTTAGAATAATTGCCAATATAAATCCGTAAGGTCTCTGCGCTTTTCTCATCCCATTTGAAATTGATTTGTGTATTTATATTCTTATAACTATGATAAGCCGACCAAGATTCTTGGTCTTTCCGTAATACCGCAAGAATCATCACCAGCTCTTCTAAGGAACATTTAATGATTTTTCCCTCCCCTTTGGAAGGTTTTTCCCACACACCATCTGGCTTCTTTTTTAGACACCTAAAGAAAATCCAAGGATCAGTCTTGTTACTGCTCTGAAAGATTAACCCACTAGTTTTACCAAACATAGAATAATCGTGATTATCCATTTTTATCTTTCACCTTACTTTTACAAATTGTCATTGGTAATAATGCCAATTTTTGATAATTAATAAAACATAAGAGACTCAATGATTTCTATAATTCTATTATAATTCTTTTACTTTCATCACATAATAAATCATTAAATCTGGTCCCTCCTATAATTATAAAGCTGAAATAGCTTCTCTTTTACTAGAAAAATGACAAACGCCCTCAATATTGGTATCGGTACACCTTCAGAATCTTTTTCACACAAAGCAATCAAACAATTAATTATAAAATATATTAGCAAATATGATCCTCGGGTCGTTGAGAGTTCACTTGAGAAGTATTTCCGTAATCGAAGAGCTGATGTATATTTTAAACTCCGTTCTGGCGAAGAGATTGTAGTAGAGATTCAAAACTCCCGAATTGGCGTTAAAGAAATTGCAAAACGCACGAAAGACTATAATAAAAAAGGCATTTTTGTCTTGTGGCTTCTCAATGGAAAGGGAAAGATTGTTAACACCCCGAAAAAACCCTCTCATATAAAAAATGTGAAAATTAGTCCTGCGGAACATTATCTTCACACAATGTATGGGGGAAGAGTCTATTACGTTAACATCAATAGACATCTTGGTAAATTCACTATAACTCCCCCTTATGCATTACATTTCTCTCCTTCTGATACCAAGGCTACCCGAATTTTTAAAACTCAGTTTGATTATTATTACATTCGAAATGCTAATCACGTAAAAGTTCCAAACTGGAAATTACTATGTGTTGATTATAAATACAAAATTGCCCGCTTTTATGATAAACATGCTCGCAAAATTCTAAAAACTAAAATTTCAGAATCCTTACGGGATAATCTTGCTAAAAATTGTGACAATTGCAATCGCCGATTTAAATGGCTAAGAAAATGTGTGCCGAGTAGAAATTGCAACTTCCAACCTTTCACTGCAAAAAAATTATTAAAAACTATTAAGTATAGATTTGGTACAGATTATGGAAAAAATATGATCCTTGGCGCCTTAGAAGATTTATCAAAGGATGGACAAAGATATTTTTCTGAAAAACTGATTCATAAAAAATTGAAACATTTTAAAAATTAGTTCTTAATTGATTTCAATGGGAATACCATATAGACTTGAATTGAAGCCTCCCCGCCCTAAAGGACGGGGATTCCCACGAGTCCACTAAGCATTAGCTGACGGGCATATCTTAGGGCTGTTTGTCGCGGTAAACCCCTTCCACGTGCGTAGAAAGGATTCCTCCTTCAAGGAGGGTTGATGCGATAAGTCATCGGATGTCAAGAACTTTACCATGATATTCACAGCGGAATTTAAGTCCCTATCCATCTGATGACCGCATTCGCAAGTAATAGTACGCTCGGACAATGAACGCTTTACTCTTTTCCCGCATTTCGCACAGGTCTGTGTGGTGTATGATTCATCAATTCTTATTACTCTTTTGCCTATTTTTTGTGCTTTATAGGTTAAGAATTGGACAAATCTTCCCAACGAGCCCGTGTTTTGCATTGAATGATGAAGAGTCTTGTTCGATTTGTTTTGTCTGGGCGATTTGGTGGTTTTTTTCTTCCGTGCCATCGTTTTCACATTGAGCTCTCCCACAATAATCGTGTTCGCTTTCGTGTTTTCCACTATTTGTTTACTGACTTTATGTTGAAAGTCTTTA
>SHMU01000154.1 GCA_008080765.1 Promethearchaeota archaeon
TCTACTGTGGGATACATCCGAATTTTTTGGGTTAATTGCACGTTCTCTTCTCCTTGCAAGGGTCTCTTTCTCTACTCATGTATAGTATGCGAGGTATTTAAAAGGAAGGGGTCCGTTACTTTAGTGATGTATAATGCGGAAAATCTCACCCACAGCATAAACCATGGAGATGCTCTGCGAAATTCATCCCCTCCATGAATGGAGGGGACTTCTTTCGCAATTAGTTAAAAATTGAGTAAAAAATAGAGGAGAGAAAAGAAATTAAAACTGAATTTGAGTTAATTATTAAAAATTTAAGGACGATATCGTTTTTTTTTGCGATATGCAACATAAGCAAGAATACCTATGGGAAATGCGAAAAGCATAATTAAAAGAGGGAATAACGTGGTCGTATTTCCAGAAGCAATGCCATTATTTGTGTGGGTCGATGATGATGCAGTGGGAATTAAAAGAAGAGAAAGTGATGTTGAACCTGAAGAACCACGATACTCAAATGTTGAGCTACCAAGATAATGGTCATTAGAATCGATACCATCATTTACATATGCTTCTACTCGATAGGTACCTGCTGTACTTAATGCGATGCTATTCATAAATTCAGTGTGGTCAACAAATTCTTGCCTCGTTAGATAGAATGTTTTTACATATTTTTGATTATAAAATAGCTTGATATATGCCGTTCCATCATATAATGGACGTACCCCAGAAGCAGTAGTTAAATTGGAGATGATATTAATTTGGCAATCAGTAGAGGTATTAGTTAAGGAAAAGTCTGCACTAAATTCATAGAAAGTGTTAAAGGAAAGAGGATATTCTGCAACCTTTTCAGAGATTTCATAGATACATATATTTCCATAAATCATAGGATAGTTATTAGGGTCTAAAGGTGCATTAGCAATGTATCTATAGGTATTATTGAGAAGTTTCTCAAAGCTGTGAGTACCTAGTTGAGTACTTTCAAATTTTAGGTTTGCATAAGGTCCTAACTCTTCTAGAATTATATTACAGATTGATATGGAGATTTTGTTTTGCCCATTTAACTGAACTTGAGGAAAGTAATCAATTTCGCAACGATAATCATCTTCACAAGCCATTTCCGTAAGCCAGCCAAAAGTTTCGGGATCCATGGAAGTACGTTCTGGAGTTACATATAATTCTCCCTCAGATTCACTATAAATATTATGAACAAGATCATGTGTTTTAACTACATCAAACGTGATATCTAAATTGAGCAGATTGTCAATTTTGTAGCAATAATATACATTTTCGATGTTGCTATAGTCAAGTGTCTGGAGAACGAAGTTCTTAATCTTTTGGTCGTTTAAGCTATAATGATCAATGAGTAATAAGGTTTCAATTGCGTAATATGTATTTTTTAGGATGGTTTCAGGTGAATTAGAATAAGCGGGTTGATAATATTGAAACTGAGCCGTTTCCTCCATATGTTGGATGAGAGAAACATAAACAGCATCTAAATCAATATTAGAACTGGCAAGATTTCCCAGTTCGAGATAGTTCATTAAATATTCAATGTTTTTGAGTGCAAAGTAGGTCTGCTCGAGAAAAACTATTTTTTCTTGATGTGCCAGGGGACGTTCCTTCCAGGATTCAAACGGGACGAAGGCTCCAAACTGATTTGACTGAGCTTCAAGGATCTGGCAGCGCTCAATGCTTTGCAACAATTTAGTAAGATTATTAGCAAATGCAAAATCATCCAACTTAAATAACTTTTCCAGAGAGGTAAGTACCCAATAGGAAAATTTATGGTTGACTAAGTAATCGATATGTTCAGAATGCTCATGGTTACTCATACTGTAAAATTCTATGGGATAGCTACGATAATATTCCACTGTATCTTGTTGTTCGGTAATACTTCCATAAAAACCCTTATATTCATTTCCTTCTAAGTAATAATATGCCGAAGAAAATGCTACATACAGTTCCTGTAATGCTAACTCAGAGATACGATCGTATCGTGAGAAGGAATGAATGATAGAATAGAGAAGTTCTATCCGGGTATATTCTCTCGGTGTGGTACTATAGCCGCACATGCTTTTAAAATAAGCCATTGCCCCGGCTATGGTCAATTTGTCTGGTAAGGTTAAATTTTTCATTCCCTCACATTCTTTCAGGGAACGGGTAATTTGAAAAGTATCAATTAATTCATAAAAGTTATAATATGGTGTTGAGTCCCAGATACCCACTTCATTGCGGGAATTCAAGAGGAAATTCAAGATCTCAGTCGCATTAAATTCTTGTCCTTGATACTCCGTCATGAGTGCTAAATCCAAACCCAGAGCGGTTGCACTATAGATACAATAATCAGGATAAGGGGAAAGCTCCGAAAATTCGAAATAATCTTCTTCTTCATGATATGCAGCGGCTAAGCATGTATGAAAAGCTTCAATATTAATAGTTTCTTGCATGCCAAATACTTCCAAGGTTTTTAACGCATAATAGCTGGAAAGCATATTGGGACCGAATACCCGCAGCGATCGAAAGGTGGGATCTAAATCATTTTCAAATCCTCCATAAAAGTCGAATGCCAAGTTAAAAATTTGGCAGTCTTCAATGAATGTGACAATTTGTGTTCTTTCACCATTATATTCAGTCCAAGAGTCTATTAATGCATCTAAAGTTTTGACCGCAAAATAGGTATTATCTAGTGAGGCAACTTTAAAATTGGAATGTAGTGATTCATTGTAGGGTTGCCCTATATATCCTCCTTCTGCGGGGTCAAAACAGCTCCAGATGAAATCGATGAAGTCCGATTTTTGGGGTTCTATTACATCTAATTTTCCCAAGAGTTCAAGGGACAAGATCGCATAGCAATTGACTTCTAAGAGTGTATTGAGCGGATAGTATTCCAAGTCAAAATCCGTATCCAAATAGCGAGTCGCATATGCATCCATAAAAAGTTCCGCAGCACTATCATAATAACTCATGATAATATCCGTGATCTCTTCGAAATTAACTTGTACGAGTTGTTCAGTTGCATTTAAGACTGATAATGTATAATAAATCCCTTGTAAACTCGATTGATAATGTGAAGGAAAATATCCGTAGGAGTTATATTCATTGAGATATTTTGCAAGCATCTCATCGATAATATCCGAGGTCTGCTTTTCTATATCTTGCACGGAAACTCGGAGTACACAGCTTCGTTCATATCCCAAGGTATCATTGACATGAATCGTAAACCAATAGTCACCTATGGAAAGTAGTGAGCTATTGGTGATTATTCCCTCATTATTAATTGTAAAAGAGGTGGTTCCCGTGAGCCAATAGTGATCAATTCCAGAAGGATCGGAGGCATTTACATCATAATAAAAGACATCTCCAAATGCGACCAATTGATCAGTAAGTGCTTCATCCAAGGTGGGCGGAGCAGATTCTTCTCCCAAAAAAATGGAAACTGTATTATCATCATGATTGGCTACTACAATATCATTCACATTATCATTGTTAACATCTCCAATCTTCACATCTCGGGGTGTTTGTCCTACATTTCTTCGGATATGATCCTCCCAATTTCCCATATTCTCATTCCAATATAACAGGGAAATGGTATGTTCTCCTTCATTAGATGCCACAAGATCATTATATCCATCTTCATTAATATCGCCTACAGCAACGCTGTAAGGGTTTAAACCTACTGTTTTCTCCAAAATGAATTCCCAATCTTCAATACTCTCATTCCAATGGAAGATATAAATACTATCACTCCCATATCCCGCTACAATAATATCATTGAAATTATCATTATTTGCATCTGCAATACATATTCCTTGAGGCATTGTATCTAAGCTAATAACGTGTTCCGGTTTCCAGTCCTGAGCAATTGTATCCCAAAAGAACACAGAGAGAGAGTCATCTAACGTATTAGATACAATAATATCATTAAATGTATCATGATTTATATCCGCGATGCATACATCTGTCGGTTCTGAACCTACACTTTTTGAGATAGGAGGCTCCCATTCTCCCAGTTCTTCATTCCAGTATCGAATACTAATACTCTCGCTTACATGATTTGAGACCACGATATCATTAAAACCATCATTATTAGCATCTCCAACAGCAACTCCATGCAACATATCTCCCATAAATAGGTTCATTCCTTCATTCCATGTCTGAGTAGTATCATTCCATGTAATAACTAAAGTATCTGCACACATATGTGCAATAACAATATCATTAAAGCCATCATTATTGGCATCTGCAATCTCAATGTCGGAGGAGGCATTATTTCCTGGAATAGATATTTTATTCCAATTTTCTATTGTAGCATTCCAAAGCAGTAGCGAAGCACTCCAACCCAAATAATTGGCAGATATACAATCGGGAATGCCATCATTATTGGCATCTGCAATGTCAAGAGCCTTCGGATATTGTCCAACATCGATTATAATTTGTTCCCCTAATTCTTGGGCATTAGCAAGGTGTTTTTCGCTGAAGTCTGGTGGAGGTAAAAAGCGTTCAGAAGATTGCGGAATTATTATTAATGATATAGGAAGAGTAAGCCCTAGCAAAAGCAGTACTATGAGGCCCAACTTCATTAGTTGTTTATTCATTTTATATTCATTTTTTTGAGTTTTTTTGAAAATTACATACATTAATAAATTATCAAAAAGAGTTCTTACTCGTCCTATTTAAAGAAAAAATGCCAGTATCGATAAGAACATAGAAAATTAATCAATAATAATCAAAGACTAAAGGATATTAAGATGAGAATTAGAATCTAAAATTAAATAATGAGGTTTTTTGATTGAAGAAATACATAAAAAAGGAAGTTAAATATGAGAATGTAGTGTTTATTGTTTAATTCATTAGAAAATGATAAAATTATCAATCAAAAATATTTTTTGTAAATTTTTATCATCATCCCTCAAGAAGACTCCATGCATTAAAGTGGAGATGAATTGAACTCCTTTTTTTTGGAACAAAAACAATTAAAAACCTTTCACACTATCACCTAAGATAAGTAATGGGTTCTACTATGATACTACTACCGTAGAGACTAAGGGATTTCAAGCCTCCGGAGATACCGTAAGGCCTCTCAATATCCTTTCGGATTTACATAGGCAAGTCTCAAGGAACGAGGAAGCAAGAACACGAAGGAAGGATGCACACGAATCTCATTCCTTTAGGAAGTAGTACTTCAATCAGAAATAAAAGAAGAAAAGAAAAGACAGAAATATGAAATCAGAGCAATCTTTTTGAATGAATCAAAAAAGGGAATAAGACACAGGAATCAATTTGATTGCTTGATTTAACTCTTAGCGGAAGCAATCGGGGGAGGTCCAGTGGGATAATAGTAGCGAATATCTTGTATTTTTAGATTAGATTCAAACTTCTCTTGTTTTCCCTTAGTATAATTGTTGTATGCAATTGAATCCAAACGAATGATAACATAAACTGGACGTGAAGAATTATTAGCTGGAGGGATTATAAAGCTGAAAACAAACTCTTGTGGAGTGTTTTCTTCTTTTTTTAGAGGAGTATATGCCTTTTCACTAATCTTTTCTGTAGTTTCCTCACATTTAACATCTTGAGGACTATTATTCTTTTGCTTCTTAACAGCTTTTATGAGATCCACTTCAAGAACCTTTTCGGGTACCTCTTCTTGACCTTCCTGTCCAGAAAATACTCCTAAGTGATAGATAATACTTTTTATGAGATTGGCAGAGGCAACCAGACTTTTAAACCCCATAACATTAAAACGATCAATCAATTTGCGCTTTACTTGCGATTGAATGGTGCTCATTTGAATATTAAGTGCTTTGCAAATAGAGCTCACCGTGATCTTTTCTTGATAATGGCATAATGCTGCAATAGAGGAAACTAATCCCGCAACCACATCATCGGTGGTACATTTAATGCCTTTCCATAGTTTCATGAGGATTTTCTTTGCATCGTAATAAAAAGCCATGCCTAATTTTTTTCCCTCTGTGAGCCCCAATATTTTAGTAAGAATTAACCCTTTGCGATTGCGCTCGTAATAATGGGGCATGAGGCTCGAGATCTTTAATTTACAATAATCATAATCCTTTTTTTCAATCTTGGCAATATTCAATAATTTAACCTCATTGACCGCAATGTTTTCTTGTTTACAATAAAAATAGAGTAAAGTTGGCAAAAGCTTCTCAGGATTGCGGTACTTAGTACCTTTAGAAAGCTTTTTTCTAATATCTTTGAAAACTCTGAGAAGAGGCTCTTTAAGTGAAGAGGATAAGGATAAGCCCGTTAACAGCCGGGAAAGTTCCACCTCTGCGTTAATAACGCAATAATCACTACTTGTATTTGTTTTTTGAATTTTATTAAGGCGGGTTAATTTCGGAGAATGTTTATTACATATACGTTCTTTTTGGGAGCCTATCTTCGTCGTACCCGATGGAATTGCATGATGAATGCGATCTTTTTCATAAGGACGATTATACTTCATGCGAGGAAGCTCAAGAACGAAACCGCAATTACTGCAGACATAACCTTGGGAAGTCTCGATAATTTCAGTCGATTGACATAAATCACAGATTAAATCAAAATCATCGATCGAAGAATCATTAGGGTTATTATTTGGTACCACTTTATTCTCACTCTATATAACTATTTTTTTAAAACAATTTTTCATTTGTTCTTAAGAAGATAATAAGTAGGAGTTTCATTTAAAAAAGTATTGTTTTCTGAACAATGTTCACAATTCTCAGTTAAATCCTTCTCTTTATGAAGAAAATTTCAGCAAACTGAATACAATTCTAAATCTTTTCTATCATTTTTTTTGAACACAAAATCAGCTTATTCACCTTAAAAAATCATGATTCAAAGGAGTGTTAGAAAAAGGGTTCTCTCTTATTTATGGCTCTGAATACTTTCTGGAACTTACACTTAATAATATATTGTGGATTGAGGTTCAAATCTCCCTGTTAAAAAAAGTCATTTAACAAGAGAGGTTTTGCTAATTTATTAATTAAAAGAGTTCTATCACTTTTTCTTTAAATATTTCGATAATCTAATTCAATCATATGTTAAATGATCTACTATTATTCATCGTCATTTTCGCTCTGCATATAATTTTAAAATTAATTATACCTAAAAAGGTTTTAAAAAAAAGCTATTTCAAACTAATAGGTGCGATAGGCATTTTTTTTCACGAACTCTCACATCTAATAATGGGTTTGCTAATGGGTATAAAACCAAAAACATTTGAGGTTAATTATCGAAAGCAATCAGGCTCTGTCGGTTATGATTCTTACGAAGACTTCACCTTTTTACAAATATTCCTAATTTCGCTTGCACCGCTTATTTTTTCCAGTTATGCTGCCTTTGGGATGGTTTTCATTATGTTTGAAACACCCGTAGAGCTCATATATAAACTATTAGCGGGGTTATGCTTTATATCTCTACTGTTGGGAGCCTGTCCTTCGACGCATGATATAAAAATGATTGGTCAGCAATTTCGAGAGGATTCTAGCTACTCTTTCTACCAATTAATTTTAATTAGTCTTTCTGGTGTAGTAGTGTTTCTAGTCCACCACTTTATTTTAGAAATTATTCTTCCCTTTTATTTAACATTTCTATATTTGATTGCGATTGGGCTTGTATATTATATTATAAAATACTTATTTTTGGGTATAAGCAAATTATTTTTGTGGGTGAAAATTAAGCTAGAGTCTTCTTCATCTTTTCGTTCCTCTTGGAAAGCAATCTCTTCATCTCAAAAAGTATATCAAAAATCATCTGCTGCACATAATTATCAACAGGAACGAATTGAGCGAAGACAATGGTGAATATAAAGATCCCATAGAAAAAAATAAAACAACTTTAAAAATACTGCTGGAAAATATAGGTGAAAATATTTGAAAGGACTATGTTATTTAATGATATTTCTAGTCGTTATAATGTTATTCAGTAGAAGCCCCATTGTGGGTATTCTCATTATCGGTTCATTTCTATTGATATACATACTGACAAAAACGAGAAAAAAAAGTTCGAATGGGATAGGAGGTTTTTCCTTTCATTTTGGCAAGCGTTCTCTTTCTCAAAATACCAACATGACGGAATTTTTGCAATTTTTAATACTTCAACAAATGCTTGATGTAGATAAAACTGAACGAAACTCATTAAAAGTTTCCCAAGCTAATAACGCAGTAATTAGTACAAATGAGGAATATAATGAGCGCAATGAATATCTTGAACGACAAAAGCAAGAGATTTTAGCCTTATTGAGGAATAACGAGGTATAAAGTGCTATGGATAGTAAAAAATTTTCAATTCATCAAAAATTAATCAATGAATTATTAGGGCGTTTTTCTGTAATCAACATTTATGGGAAGTCTGGTATGGGTAAAAGTACATATGGGCTTCAATTATTGAAGTTTTTTCTGGAACCTTCAATTTCTGTTGCTAAATCAAAAATTCAGATGCATTTTAAATCTGAGTCGATATATAAGCATCCAGAAATGGAAGAGTTAGAAGTGAATGAAGTTATGGCATATGCAATCTGGATCCAAGCTAGTGAATTATTTTCTAAAAATCGATTCATTACCCTCTTTAAGGATCAACCGAATGCGTTCGATTATATGCAGAACCATACGCTCATCTTACCTAAAGGCACTTGTAAAGATTATTACCAGATGAGCATCTTATTAAATAAGCTTTCAGGTCAAGAGATGGTCTTACCTCCCAATATCGCGGTCATTGTAATTGATAATATTTCCCATCATTTGCGATTTGAAATAGGAAAAGTCGAAGATGTGCAGCTCACAGTGTCTCTGCTCGATGACTTTTTTGACTCTGTAATGATGCCACTCTTTTTTTTCTGTGGGTCGCAAAAGATAAAACTTGTTTTGATTCATGAAGTCTCTTATAATCCAAAGCAGAACAAGACTATCATGTTTAATCATAATTTGTTTGGAAATATAAAAGCTTTTAACATAGAGTTAGTACAAGAGACAAATATAAAGCAGAAGGTCATTAATTATCATTTTTATGATCGCACTGCTTCTTTTAGGTATGAGCTTACCTCAAAAGGGCTCCATATTTTATTCAGGTAGCTTTCAATATCAAGTAGTTGCTTAAAATGGTAGTACTCAGAAATTGAAGCCTCCCCGCCCTAAAGGACGGGGATTCCCGCGAGTCCACTAAGCATTAGCTGGCGGGCATATCTTAGGGCTGTTTGTCGCGGTAAACCCCTTCCACGTGCGTAGAAAGGATTCCTCCTTCAAGGAGGGTTGATGCGATAAGTCATCGGATGTCAAGAACTTTACCATGATATTCACGGCGGAATTTAAGTCCCTATCCATCTTATGACCGCATTCGCAAGTAATAGTACGCTCGGACAATGAACGCTTTACTCTTTTCCCGCATTTCGCACAGGTCTGTGTGGTGTATGATTCATCAATTCTTATTACTCTTTTGCCTATTTTTTGTGCTTTATAGGTTAAGAATTGGACAAATCTTCCCAACGAGCCCGTGTTTTGCATTGAATGATGAAGAGTCTTGTTCGATTTGTTTTGTCGGGGCGATTTGGTGGTTTTTTTCTTCCGTGCCATCGTTTTCACAGTGAGCTCTCCCACAATAATCGTGTTCGCTTTCG
>SHMU01000155.1 GCA_008080765.1 Promethearchaeota archaeon
TGTATAATGCGGAAAATCTCACCCACAGCATAAACCATGTAGATGCTCTGCGAAATTCATCCCCTCCATTCATGGAGGGGACTTCTTTCGCAATTAGTTAAATATTAACTAATTATATCTATAATTTTTCAAAAACTTAAGTATTATATTAGAACCATTATGATTTTTGAGTCAATATAAAGAGGATGGACCTGAATCCTATCTTTTTAAAAATTCTAAAATTCCACCTACTAGCGCTACTTCATTTTTTTTCAATGTATGCCCTCCTTTCTCAAATATTAATAGATTTTGACTAGGTAATTTTAAGATGGACTGATTTTCTTGAAAATTTTTATATTTTATGACATTATCATTTTTAGAATGAACTAAATACATTTTATGGGCAACATCCTTCCAACTTTCATTTGAAGAGTTCTGTTTATGTTTTTTAAAAATTAAATAAGGTGACAATCTTTCATTTTCCTCTTGAGAAGGAAACAATTTGATTCCCTTGAAGAAATAACTCAATAACACGATAGGATTCTGATGGAGTACATTTTCTCTATATTTTGAAATTAATGAGATTGCGATGATTTTCTTAATTCTTTCATCATTAAATGCAGCACATACCGCAATCAAGGCTCCTATGCTGAAACCAATAGTATATATATTAAGATTTTGATATTCATTATGATTCTTCACCCATTTAATAATTTTTTGATAATCTTCTAATCTCGCCAGAAATTCGTTTTTATTTCCTAATTTTTCTGATTCTCCGGATCCTCGAGCATCATAAGAAAGGACAACATATCCTTGAAGAACTAATGGATAGTATAGATATTGAAGCGATTCTTTTACATCAGAATATCCATGACTTATAAGGATCAAGGTATTTTTATTTCTTTGTTTTTCTTCGCCTTTAGATCTTAATATGTTTGCTACCAAATACCCGTGTTTTTTATTCTGTTCAATAGAAATATGAATTTTTTCCACATGGATCTTATCTAATTCTATTTTACTCCATCTGTTATACCAAATCGTTTTTATAGAAAAATAGAGTTCAAATGGAATATAAACTATTATAAATGTGGTGATTGAAAGGATTAGAGCCCTTCTAAAAATATTATGGAATATATTTCTATTTACATGCCAAATATATGCACTGACCGCAACTGCAATAATTAAAACAATAATGCGCTTTATAATTTCTTTCTTCAATTTTAATCTCCCCAAAAATTATACTGAAAATAGTTTTACGAATTGAAAGTAGTTATCATAAGTAAATTATAAAAACTTAAAAAAATACCTCGTCCATAAGTTAACTGATGAAAACTTCTCTCACAATAGATTCAGTGTTTTTAAATGAAGAAATATCCCCTAGAAATTTGGACAGCTCGGCATCAAAATATTTCTCGAATCTTATATGAAACATTTCTAATCGGTATTGAAATTCCGTCAATGTTCCAGTTGAGATTAAAATACTGGTAGATTTTCGTCCATGAACAAAATAAATCTTCTTATTTCCATGGTCAATCACCTTAAGATGCCCCGTGTCTGCGAGGATCTCAAGTAGGAGCATACCTATTCCCTCTATTGCTGAGCCTGCCAAATCGGAATCTAATCCCCTTTCCTCAGAGTCTTCTAACATTTTAAAATGATAATTAAATAAAAGAGCTGAAGTTTCACTATGTACCACTAATAATTGTTGCATTTTATCAATCCAATTAAGTTCCGAGAGAGGTGGTAATGATTTCCACGTATAGACCATCAATAAAGAACCAATAATAATGGTAATATCTTTCAGTACTAAAAATTCAATTCCAAAAAGAAATATAAAACTGATTAACCCATTAGAAGTCCCCGCAATGACTAAGCCGGAATAAAAGAGATTCATTTTAAAATTTTGTACAATTTTTAAATTTTCAAAATTTGTCAAAATCTCCTTTGAAGCAAAAATAAACGGAATTAATAAAATAAATAATGTTATAAACCAATCATAAATTTTAAAAATTCCAAAAATCAGAAAAAGAATCAAGCCAATAAGTGCCATAATAGTTAAGAGATAAGGAATAGGCTTTTTCGCGGGAACTTCTCCATGTTTTTTATTATCAAATTCTGTTAGAAACACGAAGAATATGATTCCGAGGAAATAAAAAATTGTGAAAATAAATTGATAAAGATTAAAATCAATCGTATCAATCTCAGATAAATAGAGAAAAGGTAATGTAGATGCAAAAACATACAGACAATAAAAGCCCATATAAACTGCAAATCCTGTAGTTGTTGAAAGCAGATTTCCTTGCCTAGCTTTTACTGCAATGAGAGTTGTTAAATATGCTCCAAAGAAAAACATGAAAAAATGAAAAAATTGGAGAACAAAATCCTCTAAGAACGATTGAAAGATTAAAAATATCAAAATTCATTACATAATATAGTAGAACTGGTAAAAAATAGAAAGAGGTAAAAAAAGTCTATGCGATTTTAAAATTGATGATTGATCACATCTTAGCCTTATCGGGGGGGCATCCAATATCATCTCGCACCTTGCAGTTTGCCTTTGTAGAACTTCCCTTACAAGGGTCGCAATAAATGTCTCGCAGCATCTGATTTTTTTCATCTCGGTCAGGCCCCCATTCTTCTTCCTCAGTAGTGTCTGCTAGCATCTCATCTTCAATTTCATAGATATTATCTCCAGAAGGCTCCTCAAGATCATCCTCCCAATCATCAAGATTAATTAGTTCGTCTCCATCTTCATCCACAGTGCCTTCTGGAATTTCATCATCTTTTTGTTGTTTTTTTGCCATTTCCCTTTTATCTCCTTTTGATACCAATTTTAAATGATTCTATAATAGTAGTGTAAAAAAAAAAAATGAAGCCTTAAATTTAGATTTTTCTGATTAAATCCTCTTTTCTACACCCTAAAAAAATTCTTGAAAAATTGCAATGAATAGAAAGTTATGTATCTTCTAATATAATAGCATCATCCAGTTTAGTATAGACGCTACATTTATTTCTCTCTAGTTCAGTACATTGTTTTACTTTCCAACATCTATAATCATGATTCAAATATGCAGAACACTCTTCTTTTTGAGGACAATTCTTATATTGCCAACATTGAAAGTGTTTTTTCTCATAGAATTGATGCAATTGTCTTGGCAACTTCTTATAGTAAAAATGTGTCTCTTTTAAATACCTATCCAAATCTGCTGAATTATATGTATCCCAAAAAAGAATATTTTTTTCTTTATTCTCATTATTCCCAATGTAATCCAGTAAAGCTGCCATAGCCTTTCCGGAGTAGGTTGTTTCCAATTTAAACCCTCTTTCCTTTCCCTCTAATTGCATTACTAAATCAATGGCAGTTTGACCTTTGCGCGTTTTTATACCATAATCAGAACCCAAATAATCCTTTACATATGTAAAATCCTCTTTATTGATAGTGATCTGCGGTATTGTCTTGTCTCGTTTTCGCAAATATTTTAAGGCTTTATTACTATTTTGAATAATGGACTCTTCACTCGAAAATGGCGGATTACTTACTTCCACTGCGTAAACCCTTGTTTTAAGATTTAAAAGTTTGCAACCTGCAATCAGACCTGCGGCAGATCCCCCAGATCCACAAGGTATAAATATAACTTCAGGTTCGGGAAAAACTTTCTGCTTGATTTGTTCCTCTATTTCAATAGCTGCATTAATAAATCCTAGTGTACCATTAGGGGAGCCCCTACCCAGTAATGTAGAACCTCCGGGCAGCATAAAATAATACTTGGGGTGAATTAAACGGAAAAATAACGCTTTCAAAGCAATTGCGGTATAAGATTTTGCATAGTGAATATGTGCTCCAAAATAATCATATAATAAAAGAGATCTCTGAACATGCCATGTTAAAGGTTGATATGCAAGAAATAAATCACAATGTAAATTGAGCTGCCGGGCAACAATGGCACATGCTAGTCCGTGATTTGTCCCTATCCCCCCAAATGTGATTACCCCTTTCTTTTTTTCTTCTAAGAGTTTTCCAAAGATGAATTCAAATTTTCTAAGCTTATTTCCTCCATATAATCCGTGATTTATATCATCTCGCTTTATATAAACTCCTCCTGACGGCGACATTCCATATTTCTTTTCCAGATTTTCAAGTTTCTCAATTGGGGTCGGTATATTAGTGAGTAGAGGGATCCACGGAACTGAATTCCTCAATTTTGAATATAATTGAAACAATAGAGGTACTTCCCTATCCATATTTAAATTATATCTGCTATTGTTTAAAAAAATATCAAGTAATCTCAATTGAGATAAATTAAAATACTACATCTGAAGAGATGTTTCCAAGATGGATTCTGATTAATAAGAAAAACTTACAGAAGCTTCTAAACTAGACCCACTTTTCTTTCAATCATCCTGGTAGTGGCTATATCTAGAAAAACCTGAAATCCTCTTAGATAGTATTTAATTACATTTCGCACGTTGCATGTTTTATGGTCTACTGTGCTTTCAATAGATTGCAATTGCTCTTCAAGGCCAATCAATTTTTCTTGAAAGTCAGAAAGTGTCTCAATGTTAATATCATTGTTTTTATAATTATCTATCAAATTTTCTAACAATTTAGGAATTTTCTTAAGAAGATCGGAATAAATATCGATTACAGATTGTTCTGCGTCTTGAAAATTAATTAAAGTTTCATTGATAAAATCACGAATATAGAGAAGTATTACCCTATCTCCTAAAAATCGAATTATTGGCAATTGATATTGTGAAAGGGGGTATTCGGACAACCCTGTAATGAGAATTCTCGTCCCTAATGAATATTTTCGATCTATTTCTTCTAATAACAAATTACTGGTCTTATTAAGGTTTCCTGTTAAAATATTTTGAAAGATCGCTGAAAATACAGAAACTAAGTCTTCAATGACTTCATGAAATCGGGGAGCCCGCGAAATTGAAATTAAGAAATTGATATGAAATTCATTATATTCTGGTACATCCTTGAAGTCAATTCCAATAATTTCCCTTCTTAAATCAATAAGGAGTTCATATATTTCTTCCTTTATTTTGTTATTATATTTCAAATGAATCTCATCTACGTTTAACTTGAATGCGGAAAGTATTGCTTGACGGATCAGTCTTAGGGGCTTTTTAATCCCATCCATATGGTATATGCGCCTCACTTTCTCATTCTCTTTTTCACTAGATCGAACTAATAACGATTTCTCATCTATTGGATAAAGCGTTATTTCTGACTTTTCCTTGAGATCCGCACCTTTAGTCCATTCTTGGGGAAAAGTAATCGCTATAGAATTTCCCAACTTAATTAAACTCCTCTGATATTTTTCTTTGAGAGCCATGGTTGACATTTAAAATAATTTATATAGTCATATACTAGTATAATATAGACATTTTTATATAATTAGTATAATTAATAACTAGAAAGTATAATTACCATTTAAAGATTTTGCCTATTAAGTCACTGCTATATAAAATAGTAGCAGAATGAATTGTTAGAATTGTTGGAATCTTATTTTTTCCAAAATCTTCTTAAATTTGTTCATTTGCTCTATTAATCGAGAATTCTTCTTTAAGTTTTTTATCTGATTCCTTATTATCACCAATTTTGCAACAAATTCATTTTCTGAAGATACTTTAAATTTTGAAAATTTAAAATAGGGATACGTATATTTATATTCAAAGGTAGGAAATAGATTATCCGATATTAAAAGCTCATATAATTCAGGAAAATCATGTTTATACTGATTTTTAAGTTCAGATAAGTATAAAAATTGTGTTAATTGGTTCGAGAGTATTTCTAAAAAGTTAATAGATTCTTCTATGTCTTTTTGAGGACAATATTTTTTCACTCTTTTATTGTGGATAAAGTCATATCGATATTGGGTGAGTATCTGCAAAACTTTTCCTAATTGAGATAATGATTTCGGTAAAGACGGAGGCATCGGTAGAGTTTCTACAAAACTTCCATTAATTCTTAAATATCCTCTGCTCATATGAAGGCTCATGTACAGATTTTTGAAAAGCATATCCATAAATTCCGAATTAAAAATTGTTAACAGACAAAATAACTCCTCTGTAGTAAGGGAAGGGATGCTTACAAAGTATAATCCAGTGACATTGGTAAAGATACCGGGATCATATGCGAAAGTCAACTTTTTCGCAATTTCCCTAAACATTAACTTCTCGCCAGTAAGTAAAGATAGTTTATAATTCTGCGGAAACTTAAAATAGGAAACTTTAAGAGTTCTTTTTGCAATTCTAATCTGTTTATTAAACTTTATATGAAATCTTCCCAAATTACCAGTTCCCAATAAAATCCCGATATGATTCTCCATTTCAGGGTTTTTTATAGTGGAATCGAAATATTTCGCGTAGTCCTTAAATCCATACGGGCGATAAATAATTTTTAAGTCTTTAAATGTTTCTTTGATAGATTTATATCGTTCAAAAACTTTCACGAGTAGACTGATATTACCCTCCATTGGGATTACTCGCTTTGGGAGTAAATGAAGGAATTTCTGTAAGAATTGTTCTTTGGCTCCCTTATTTTGATTCTTAATCTTTTGAAGAGTATCAATTTTCTTCACTTCAATCCAATTTGACGAGTTTGGATTTTTATTTTTAAGAAGAATAATGATAGGGTAGGTAGATCTATTCTTAAAAACAGATAAAGCAGATATATTAACGATCCTTCTTATTTGTGTTTCATCAATTAACATTCTTCTGGTTTTTAGACCATAATCTGCAGACAAAAATTTATTGGTTATAATATACGAAAGAAAACCGGTATTTTTCTTTAAAATATGCAGTCCTTTTTCAATAAAAAGAATCGAAATATCAAACAACTTATATGCGGTTTCGAATGAATCATAAAGCTTCTTCTTATATTCTCTATCTGTAATCTTCTTATTTTCTATATAAGGGGGATTTCCGATGATAACATCAAAAATTCTTTCAGAATGATACTCTAAAAGAAATTCCGAATTAATAATATTAAACTTCATTACTGAGTCTTTGATTAGGGTCTCAACAAATCTGGACTTAGTTACCCTCGCCGAAAATTCGAAATCTTGGGGTTTTTCGATATCCGAGATTAACCACTGATATAATGCGATTTTTGAGATCTGGCAAGCCTCTCTTTCCTTCTCTATGCCAAATATATGTTTCTCGATAATCATTTTCTTCAGTTCGTAATTTGTGAGCTTCTTTTCAACTGTTTTGTATAGATTAAAAAGAAATTCGGCAGTACTTACCAAAAATCTTCCAGAACCGCAGCATGGATCTAATATCTTAACTGATTTTAGATGTTTTTTTAGTTGTGCTTTAAGTGAAGGATCTTTTGATAATAATATGTTAAGTTCTTCGATTTTAAAAGGGGTAGTATTACTTTTTTTTGTTTTTAATAGATTTTTTAAATAATAAGAAAAGATCTCTCTTACCATATAATTAACTATGGTAAGAGGGGTATAGGTAATCCCAAATCTTTGACTCTTAGAAGACTTATGTTCTTTTTCATTTTCAAAATCTTCAATGTGAGATTTTAATTGATCAATAATTTTCTGTAGATTAATTTTAATCTCCTAAAAGTATAATTCTTATTGAAATCATAAGTAAATGTAAAGATTTATTTCTAATCTAAATAGATAAGAATAATAAATCTTTTCACTATAAATTCATATGTATATAATTTAAGAAAAGAGTTCTCATATGAATGAATCAGAATTAAAATCCATATTAAAAAAACCCAAAAAAATATCCAATATAGACTACGATGAAATCTCTGATATTATAAGTGAAGCTATAGATATATTTGAAAAGGAAGAACTTTTATTAGAGTTAAATACTGAGAATGATGAAAATAGTATTGTTATAGGGGATATACACGGAAATTTAGAATCACTCTTGAAAATATATGAGATAATCAAAAAACAAGATCCTACATATATTATCTTTCTTGGCGACATCGTTGATCGCGGGGAGTTTCAGTTAGAATGCTTAATTTTTGTCTTAGCTCTTAAGATTCTTTATCCTAATAAATATTATCTTTTGAAGGGAAATCATGAGACGGTGGAGATGAATAAATATTATGGTTTTTATAATATCTTTATGACAGAATTTAATCAATATAGTCAATTTAGCGAAATAACTACTCTTTACAATCGCCTGCCAATTTGTATTATTGTCAATAACGCTATACTTTGCCTTCATGGTGGAATCCCCGAAAATTTTGAAATCATAGAAGAACTCAAAAAATTGCATAAAAATAAAATAGATTCTACTCTTCCCCAACCAATACAGCATGCAATATTTCAAATGATGTGGAATGATCCTAAAGAAGGTTTAGCTCGATTTATGGATAATTTTAGAGGTTCAGGAATTAAATATTATGGATATGAAGTCTTTGAGGAGTTTATGAACAAAAATAAGTTAAAATATCTTATTCGAGCACATGAGGTTTTTCCAGGAGGGTATCGGTGGTTTTTTGACAATAGACTTCTTTCTATTTTTTCTTCGGAAAATTATAGAGGGGATTATAACCCAAATCCCGCATCCTATGCAATTATTAAAAATAAAACTGTGTCCGGAGAAATTATAGAATAAAAGAGCAGTTCAATAAGATAGAACTACTTGTTAATTTGATAATTTTGGGAATTTGTCAACAATCTCATGATGTTTCTTTATTTCTTCCTTCCATCTATCTGTTTTATCCATATCTATTGTGAGCTGTTGCTGAGTGATGGTTTTTTCTGTAGGAACATAGATAAAAGCCTTTTCCTCGATTCCGTCCTTTACTTGAATAATTGTTTTGATTCGCTTATATAACCCCGCAGGTACACCCTCATAAATATCTAACTCTCTCAATTCCTCTAAATTTACATCGAATTTAAGAGCCCAGAAAGAAGACTCCTTGTCAGGAAGAACATATGGGAACCAGTTTCCTTCCGGAAATACTCTTCTAAATCCAATAACTTTACACACTCTCACATTTGACTTATCTTTCCAGTATCCACGAGTAATGAAGGTACCATATCCTACAACACTATATTTTTTATTATTCATAACTGGCAATCTGAATCTGAAAGTGTATATACCGAACGAATTAAATTCTTTAAAACAAGTTGAAATTAAGATATATAATAAGCTTGTTAAATGAAAGAAATCCCTAAATGAGGGAACTGAACTTGCTGCTAAATATTTTATTATAATAATTCCGATGCATCGGGCTTAATAAATAGCAAATTATTACCCCGAATGAAGATCTCACTATATTTAGCAACGGGGCTTCCATCTAATATTTCCGTTGCCTCTTCGAGGATCATATTCATATAAGCATCAATTTCTTTAAGTAACCCACGATATTCTGTACCATCCTTTAACCTTAATAGGATCTCGGAATTTTGGGCATCTTGTAAAATATTAAGAGGATTCTTCTGATTTGATTTTGACATCTTAAAAATTAACCTTCAATTATACTTACCTTAGTAAATAAAAATAATGATAACTATTTTTTTAATTTAATCTTATTGATAATATTTAATTTACCTTCATCGACAAAAATACTTAGACTTGCTGATCTCTAATTTGTCGGTATGCGACAAAATC
>SHMU01000156.1 GCA_008080765.1 Promethearchaeota archaeon
TGTATAATGCGGAAAATCTCACCCACAGCATAAACCATGTAGATGCTCTGCGAAATTCATCCCCTCCATGAATGGAGGGGACTTCTTTCGCAATTAGTTAAAAAGAATTTATTTTTTTAACCCTCATAATCTATTTCTGCTATTTGTTGCATATTTCCTTCATGATCTTCTTCAAATATTAAGTCAATTTTAAATCCCTTATCCCAATCTTTATCTTTCCCGATATTGGTAGCATTAATGAGGATCTTATTGTTCTTTTTTTCTACACTCATCTTGGTTGTTTGATTCCTATGCTAGTTAGTAAATAGAGCGATATTTGTTTCATAACATTTTTTTATTTTCAAATTTTAAATAAATTTTCTAAATTTAAGCTTTTACTTATTTTGGCAACGGAACTTCACTTAATAAAAGTTTTTGTCAAGTGTTATCATATAAATCTTTCTTGTGAATAAAAAATTATCATCAATCAATTGTAAAGAATTATTATAAAATGTATGAGGAATAAACATGAATGAGCTTTTAATTGATAATAAATTTAGTTTAAAATAAGTATGGCGAATTACCAAGCTATATATCTGTATCTATCCATCTCTCAGCTCATTTACATATTTTAACCCATTCACACATTTCAAACATTATAAACTGGGAAATGAAGAGTTTAACCCACTTTATTAAATCATATGAAGTTTTAGTTAAAGTTATACTGGAATGTTGGCAAACACATTACAATGTAATGATTGAACTTTTATTTTATTAATATAAATAATATATAATAGCATAGTATGTAGTATAGTATGGATGAAACTAATGAATATGATTTTGTTGTTATTGGGAGTGGAGTAGGCTTAAGTGTGCTCAATACTGCTCTTAATATGGATTTAAAATGTGCCTTAGTAGAAAATGATAAAATTGGAGGAACTTGTCTTACAAGGGGTTGTATTCCCTCTAAAGTTCTGGTCTATCCCGCAGATATGATTAGGGAAGCACAACACGCCTCAGAGGTAGGGATTCAATTTCAAGTTAATGATGTGGATTGGGAGTTAATCTCTAGGCGAATGTGGAGCCAAATTAATGAATCGGAAGAGATGAGGAAAGGGCTCTCACAAGTGTCTAATTTGGATTTATATTTCGGGAGGGGGGAATTTACAGGAGATTATCGGATGAGAGTGGTAGATAATGATGAGCAACAACTCGGAGAATTTAGAGGTAATAAATTTCTTATTGCCTCTGGAGCGCGTTCTTTAATACCTCCTATAGAAGGAATTCAAGAAATTGATTATACTACCAGCGAAACTTTTTTTGGAAAGAAATTTCCCATGGAACCCTGGAATAGTCTGATTATCATTGGTGGTGGAATCATCGCTGCCGAATTTGCTCATATTTTTTCCGCAGTGGGAACGGATGTGACGATTATAGAAATGCTCCCTCGCTTAGTATCGACGGAAGAGCCCGAAGTGAGCGAAATTTTAGAAAAAAACTTCAGAAAATTTATGACCGTTATGCTTAATAAAAAAGCAATTAAAGCAACATCCAAGAAAGGAAAGAAGACGATAATTTTTCAAGATACAGAAACCGAAGAAGAGGATGAAGTCACCGCAGACGAGATTTTAATCGCAGCTGGAAGAAAATCTAATGCCGATCTACTAAAAGTTGAGAAGGCAGGAATCGAATTAGATGAGCGAGGGTGGATTAAAACTAATAAATATTTAGAAACTAATAAAGAAAATATTTGGTGTATTGGTGATGCAAATAATGGAAAGTATCAATTTCGCCATAAAGGTAATTATGAAGGTTCTCTGGTTCAAGCAAATATTTTTGGCCCACAGGATCAGAAACGGAGTGCGGACTATTCTGCAACTCCTTGGGCAATTTTCACTTATCCTCAAATTGGCCATGTAGGAATGACGGAACAAGAGGCACTTGATAATGGACATCAGATTTTTGTTGCGAAAAAACACTATTCTTCGGTTGCAAAAGGATTTGCAATGGGACTTTCCGAAGATGATGTGGAAAATGGCTTAGTGAAGCTTATCGTTGATAAATCTTATCGAATTTTGGGAGCAAATATCATAGGCCCACATGCAGCAATTCTCATTCAGCCTTTTGTATATTTGATGAATTCCGGATATGTATGTAATTTACCAGAGGAACAGCCTCCAGACGCTGTTCCCAAAATGGAACGGGCTTGTCCTGATGCGGGTTCTTTCATACCTATTTATGACTCGATGATTATTCATCCTTCTCTGAATGAAGTAACAGGATGGGCAATCGGCAATCTACAACCCGTTAATATCAAGCGCGAACACCATCATCATCATTAAGAATTGGAATTTTAGGTGTTTTTCCTTTATGTTTTTCCTTCATTTCTTTATTTTGAGTTTTATTCCATATTCTGGGTTTCCAATGACCTTTTAGTTTATTAATAGTGAAATAGTAAGATTATTTTAAACTTCAAAAAAATTAAGTATTATAGGTAGTTTAATAAATAAAACGGGAAATAGAAGATTATGGTTTATGGGGTCCAAAAAAGATAATTGTTTTAGCAGAAATGAAATTGGCCAGGTTTTTACTCCAGAATATATAGCAGAAATAATCGTTTCAAGAGTCTTATACTATTCAAAAATATTAATGAGCGAATTAGTTACCCAAAAAGTCGCTTCTTTAAAGATTTTGGACCCGTGTGTGGGGCAAGGTGTTTTTTTGGAAAAACTTATAGAGAAAGGAGTTCCAAGTGCCGCTATCACTGCCTACGAATTAGATACTTCTCTTGCCCCATATTTAATTCAACAGTTTCCCGAAATCACATTTAAATTTGAGAATTTTTTAGGAGCAAGTTTACAGGAGAGATTTGATATTATCATCGGAAATCCTCCTTATTTGGGGCAAAACTATAATGCCGAATTATTTCAACAATATGCAAGAGAATATGATATTTGCAGAAAATATTTCACGGGAAACATGGATTTGTTCTATTATTTTATCCATTTATCCATAGAAAAGTTAAAACCCGGCGGATTATTGTCATTCATTACGACAAATTATTGGATTACAAAGTCTGAAAAAACAGGTATTACAAAATTAAAACCTCATATATTAGATACATGTTATTTGCTCGAATATATTGATCTTTCCAAGCTCCACGTGTTTAAAAACGCAAAAGGGCAACATAATTGCATTTTTGTTTTGCAGAAAAAGAGTAGTGAAAAGAATAAAACTAGTAAAATAATTGCAAAGAAAAATAAGGCAAATAAGAGCATAAATATTATTCAAATAAAGAGAAAACAAGATTCATTTCAATTTGAATCCATTGAAGAGTATAACAAGCATATAATTCATAAAATAATTGAGAATAAACCCTCTCCATATTATACCACTTATTTTTCAGCATTAACTAACGAAGATCTTGAACCTAATAACTCATGGAATTTACTTCTGCCTAAAGAGATAAAAAAACATATAGATCACATTGAAAATTTGTGCAAAAAAGATAATGCTATAACATACTTAAAAGACTACTTTTTAATTCGAAATGGGTTAATTCTCATATCGGACGATGCGTTTATTCTTAAGGAAAATGAACACATCAAGCATGAAAACGGTGAGATCTTGGTAAAAATTAATAGCCATTATAAAAAATTGAACCAAAATGAAAAGAACCGTTTAAAAAAGCTCTATAAAAGCAGCTCAATTAGAGCATTTGGCTATAATAAAGAAGATTTCATTGGGTATGTGCTCTTCTTTAATAGAAATGAGAAGGAAAAGGGGAAAGAAAAAGAACAAAATGATGAAAACAAAAAGAAGAACAATAATGAATATGAAGATGAGAATAAAGATGAGGATAATCCTAATAATTTTAGCGGTTTTAGTCAGTATTTATCCCAAAAATATCCGCATTTCATACAATATCTACAACAACATAGATCAGAATTACGGACAAAATTGATTAACGCTAAAGAAAATCCATCCGACATCTTTTTTCCGAGACGAGGAGATAGAATTAGAATATACGGGCACAAAAAACGCCACTTACTCGATCTTGAACCTTTTTATGAAAAAAGCAAAAAGATCTTTTTTCCGTATATTTCTCCCACGAATAAGTTTGGATATACAGAAGATCCCTATTTTGCCACTTCTGATACATATTTTTTATGGCCCAAAAAAACTGCTGAGAATCTTCCTTATGAATTTCTTCTAGCTTATTTTAATTCTAAACTTGTCCAATTTTTATTTAAAGCGAAAAATATAAAAATTAAAAGAAGTAAAACCAAGATAGAAAAAAACTTACCTATTCCAAATTTGGACCAGTTTTCCTCTCCCAAGGAAAAAAAAATAATATCTATTATTGAAGATCTGAGTACTATTCTCATGACTTGGAATGAGGAAGATAACCCAATAACTGAAGAATCCCAAATGGAACATAGTTTGATTCCAATCAAAAGCCTAATTAACCTTGATATTATTAAAAAAGGAGCTCATTTTACATTCAAAGAAATAAAAGGAATGGTGGATATCTTGTTTTTTAAATTATTTAATCTTGATAGAAATGAAATAATGAGATTAATGACTACATATTACAGTTAAATTGATATTTAAATATAATTTCTTAATAGATGAGAATAAGTTTTTTTCTATTATGGATAATTTGCTATCTGAGAAAAATGATATTTCTGATTTTATGTTATCTTAGGGTATATTTTAAATAAAAATAATTTAGTCTAATAACTTTAGGAGCATAAATGAAATCTTACTATTGTTTATACGCACTAATAATCATATTTAAATAGGATTTTTTATTCTAATTTACTAGCAAAGGTTGTAAAGCGATTGTTTACACTCCTTTCTAAAAACCAAATTTAAAAAGGTGTAAGATAAAATGTCCGATGAGTTTGATGAAGACGATAAATATGATGATTTTATAGATAAGATTAAAGAACGGTTTAATATAGATTCAGATATATTTGATGCGGAATTTTATATCTTCCCAAGTAAAGATTTAGGGAAAAGATTTGGAATAGATTCTGAAGAGAAAGGATTTAAGATATCTTATCATTATGAAAAAGGAATGGATAAACCAGACATTAAAATTCATGGCAATTTTGATAAAGATAAGCTGGAGGATTATTTAAAAAGAATGAAATTTATTGGGAAAAATAATCCAAATTTTAAAACCTTATTTCAACCAAATAAAAAGATGCATCAAGTTAAAAAACCGATAGATGCGACAGAATTATCACTAAATATGCCGCAAGAAGTTTCAACAGAGAACAGGAATAAACACCAAGAGAAACTGAGTTCAGAACCAAGTGTGGAAATAAGAGAGTCAGAAGAGCAAGTAGAAATAATTCTTGAAGCACCTGGTATCCGTGAAAATGAAATTTTCATTAGTCTCGACGAGGAGTCTAATACTTTGAAATTTAATGCGGAGAACGAGAAGAGAAGATATAATAAATCGATTCCTTTAAGCTGTCAAGTTTCGGTATTAAATGATACGTTAGCAGCCAATAATGGTATAATTTCATTTATATGTCAGAAGAAATAATTAAATGTATTGACGTGATTTTAAGGTTATAAATATTAAAAAAAGTAAAAACAAAGAATAAGAGTGAGAGGAAAAGATGAGTAAGATGGCTGAATCCGGCGGGAGACAGGGGAGAAAAGTGCGAGTGAAAGATGCATTCAAACAAGACGCCGGTCGTGGTCGGATAAGAATAGATCCTGGGCTGGTAAGTCTGCAGGGTTGGAAGACTGGAGATGTGATTGAAATTTTTCATCCCCAGACTTTAGAGAAGACCGCTGCGCTACTTTATCCGGGAAAGTCCGAAGATAAAGATACCAATATTATTCGGATGGATGCATCATTAAGGCGAAATCTAAAAGCCTCAATAGATGATATTGTGTTAATTCGAAAAATTGATGCTGCATTAGCCAGCACCGTGGTATTTGCGGGATTAGAAGAGGCGGTGATTTTAAGAAATTCACAGCAATTAGCGAATAAATTAGAAAATAGGGTTATCACAAAAAATGACATCTTGAGCTTTTATGCATATGGAAGGCGTGTAGATTTAATAGTTGTCAGATTTTCACCTAAGGCAGATGCCGTGAGAATTCACTTAGATACTGAGGTTATTTTAAGCGAGAAAAGCCATAAGGAATTAGTGGAGCTCGAAAAATCAAGAGTTACCTACGAGGATATTGGAGGGCTTGCTGATGAGATCCAAAAGATACGAGAGATGATAGAATTGCCGATTCGTCATCCTGAAATCTTTAAACGAATAGGAATTGATCCTCCGAAAGGAGTATTGCTTTATGGACCACCGGGTACCGGAAAAACTTTATTGGCTCGAGCAGTAGCGTATGAAACTGATGCTCATTTTATTACAATTAGCGGTCCTGAAATAATGAGTAAATTTTATGGACAGAGTGAAGAAAACTTAAGAAAGGTATTTGAAGAAGCAAAAGAAAATGCTCCATCAATTATTTTTATTGATGAGTTAGATTCAATTGCGCCCAAACGGGCTGAGGTCACGGGAGAGGTGGAGAGGAGGGTTGTTGCTCAACTCTTATCATTAATGGATGGGTTAGAGGCGCGTGGTAAAATAATCGTAATCGGTGCAACGAACAGAATAAATGATATTGATAATGCCCTAAGAAGACCGGGTCGATTTGATAGAGAAATAGAATTGGGTGTACCTGATACAGAAGGGAGATTTGAAATCTTACTAATCCATACTCGGGGAATGCCTCATCATGAAGATGTCAATTTACGAGAAATTGCAGAAAAAACCCATGGATTCGTAGGTGCTGATTTAGAGGCGCTTGCGAAAGAAGCGGCAATGTTGGCTATACGAGAAATATTGCCAAATCTTGATTTGGATAAATCCATCCCTCAAGAGGTACTGAATGATCTCAAAATTACCAATCAGAATTTTCAAGAGGCGCTATTGAGTATTGAGCCCTCAGCGTTAAGAGAGGTTTTAATAACCCAGCCTACAGAAACATGGGAAGATATTGGAGGCCTCAATGAAGTTATTAATGAATTGAGAGAAGTTGTAGAGTGGCCCTTGAAATATCCTGAATTATATGAACATTTGAAATCAAAACCTCCAAGTGGAATTTTATTATATGGAAGACCTGGAACGGGAAAAACGTTAATCGCAAAAGCATTAGCTAATGAAAGTGAAGTGAACTTTATTTCCGTAAAAGGTCCCGAATTTTTATCAAAATGGGTTGGAGAAAGTGAAAAAGCAGTAAGAGAAACGTTTCGAAAAGCACGTTCTGCAGCACCTTGTATCATCTTTTTTGACGAGATTGATGCAATTGCAGGAATGCGCGGTCGAAATGTAGGTTCTAATGTTATGGAACAAGTAGTATCCCAATTACTGACAGAAATGGACGGACTTGAGGGATTAGAAGATGTGATTTTACTGGCAGCTACCAATCGTGCAGATATGCTGGATCCCGCCTTATTGCGTTCGGGACGATTCGGAAAACATATTGAAATTCCGTTGCCTGATGAAAAAGCCCGTAAAGAGATCTTCAAAATTCATCTAAGAAATAAACCCTTAGAAGAAAAGGTTTCCATCGATACGATGGCAAAAGAGTTGGAGGGATTCACGGGAGCAGATATCGCAGCAATATGTGAGGAGGCAACCCTTATTAGAATACGTAAGGCTATCTCTGACACTTCCTTGGATACACATAATAAAGAATCAATTAAAGTTATCAAAGTTGGTCCAAATGATTTCGAAAAAGCAATGGAAAAGGTTTTAAAAGGAGCAAGAAAAGCGCAACAAGTATATGAAAGTCAGGCAAAAGAACCCTCGGAAGAGTTATATCGCTAATTTTCACAACACACGAACATAAATAATTTTTTTATTTTAAATTACTAAAGGAGGTATAGTAGTACAATGGAAATAGAGCATGAAGATAGAGTTCATTTAAAGATGAGTTTAGATGATTTATTAGAGATTATGGGCAATCCTACCAGACGAGTCATCCTGGCAAAATTGGCAAAATTACCGCATTCAACATCTGAATTACATAAGGCACTGGGTATTTCACGACAAGCAGTTCACAGTCAATTGGAGATTTTAAAGAAATATAATCTTATAGAAAAAATTGATCCCGAGAAGAGAGGGGGGAAATATAGAATTGTAGCAAATCTTTCTCTTACTATGGACATATCTCCCGATTATTACAATATAGAATATAATACAACCAATATTAAAGCTGATTCAGAAGCTATGTTCTTAAAGGATGCAATAGACTCCACAGTGTATAAAAATATCAAAAGACCGGATGAAAAAGTCAAATTTTTAGGAGAACGCATTAAGAACATTGAAGAAAATATTTGCGAATTAGAACGAAAACGGAGAGAATTGCTTCAGAGAAAAGAAGGAGTAATAATTGCGCTTAAAAAGCTGGTTGCGAAAAAATATAAGCATAAACTTAAACAAGAAAAGACCAGGTTGGACAATTTGGAAAAAGAAATTTTGTATACCCTATTTTTTCAACCAGCAAAGTTTACTCAAAAGATTAATATAGATCATCTCCTTGATGAGTTATTCTTTTCCGATATTGACAGAATTTCTCGCGCAAGTCATAGAACCTCTATTGAGGAACTTCTGAGAGATATCTCGAAGGCAATGGGTTTTATCCATAATTTAGATGATGATTGGATTTTTGATATATAAAAATCCTTCAATTCTAAGAACCACTTATAAATTTTTTAGTCATTAGTTTTACTGCTTGAGGTTTTGAATTTTGAGGTTTACGCTTTAGGTTTAAAACTTTAAGCATTAAGGTTTAGAAATCAAGTTGATTTTAAAGTTGAGTTTGGGGAGTTTTAATTAAGAAATGAATAGTTTTTCAACAAGATGGATAGGTGATGTTATTGAATTTAAAAGAATTTAAAATGGAATTGGTAGATATATTCGAAAAAGTTAAAAGTGATGTGAAAAAAATTTATGGTCGGCAGCGAGCAGGTCTCAATTTAGGACTCGCTGAATTGGGAATGTATAGAGGAGGATTCATTGGCGGTATGCATTTTTATCCGGGCACTTCCATTATTATGAATAAAACACCCTTACAATTGATTATAGAGGACCAACCACACAGCGTAATTTGGGCATATGCATATCATATTCTATTACATGAGTATTTACATTCTTTAGGTATTATTGATGAAAATGCATGTAGAAGGGCTACATTAGAAGTTACGGAAGCCATTTTCGATGAAGAAACTCACCCCGCAATGATTTTTGCGCGTAAAGGAATTGGAGCATATTTTCCAAATCTAAATATTACTTATATTCCCCCTCAGAGAAGACCAGAAGGAATAGCAATTGAATATGTGAAAGGATTTGATAGAAATTCCTATTCCTATTACTCTTAATCTCTAACTTTAAGAGTCTAATTTCTTAATTTTAAGTCTTTAATTTTTTTTAATTTTAATTTTTTTTTTCCGATTATCTAAATCACTAATTTTGGGTTCCATAAAACTCTTTGGAAATGCTTCATTCAATCGACTCAGTTATTGTGGGACACTCAAGTCATCTTT
>SHMU01000157.1 GCA_008080765.1 Promethearchaeota archaeon
TTTTGTCGCATACCGACAAATTAGAGATCAGCAAGTCTAAGTATTTTTGTCGATGAAGGTAAATTAAATATTATCTTAAAATCAATGTTTTATAAAAATATCTTCTTGCAAAAAATATTTTTTAATTTTTCCTTTTTTGAAGGTTTAATTGCAATATTTTTCCAAAAGAAAAGTTAAAAAAAAGGAATAAGGGGCATAGATATGCCTAAATTCGTTATTTTACAACTGAACCGATATTTTTTAATATCTTCTCGGCTCCACCTACGATGTCGTTTATGATTGTTGACACTTTCTCAATGCTGTTAATCATTCCAATGCTTTGACCCAGAAGGACAGCACCATCTTCGATATCTCCATCATAAGTTTGCTCATAGTGTTTTTGGTCTTTTATTAGGGCTTCAGCAGATAATGCTGCTTCTTCAGCCATTTTTTCTTCTTTATTTGCTACTAAACCGTGGCTGGCAGAATATTTATTTTTCCAAAGTCTAATTGGTCCCAAGAAACCAGTAACTAATTCAGTATCTTTTGCGGTTGCTGAAGGAACAATATTTTTATAATTTTGATGGAATTCACTTTCCTCTGAAGCAATAAATCTTGAACCCATTGCAATCGCACCCGCTCCCATAGCAATAGCTCCTGCCAATCCTTCAGCTGAGGCAAACCCTCCACAAGCAATAATAGGAATATCAGGATATGCACCTTTTACTTGTTGCTGTAATACCAGAGTACTAATCTTTTCATAGGATTGATGCCCTCCACCTTCAGTACCTGTGAGTACAAGTCCGTCTACTCCCGTAGATATACACTTATCTGCCAACCATTTGGCAGGAGCAACATGAAAATGTTTTATTTGAGAACCACTCTCCACTAATTTTTCAAACGTTTTATTCCGTATCATTCGTGGTGAACCGGCACTTGTTATTACATACCTACATTGCTCCTTTATCTTGGGATTCTTCATAATAAACTTAGGGATGGCTCTGCACAAAGCAGGACTGTCTGGTTGCATTCTGGCAGTCCTTATATTAAAGCCAAATGGTTTATCGGTATGCTCTACAACATATTCCATGTTTTTCTTCATTTCATCAATAGAACTTTTTCCATAGAGGTTTGTATGACTTAATACACCTAACCCTCCAGCTTCCGATACTGCGATTGTAAGCTCCGTAGTGTAAAAGGGACCCATAGGAGCCCCTATAATGGGCTTTTCTATCCCTAGCATCTTAGTAATATTTGTTTCGATAATTTTTATTCACACTTTATACTTTTTATTTAGGCTTTTTATAGGTTGAATTTTAAAACTATTAACTGTATAAAATAGTTTTTAAAGCTTATTGATCTGATCAAATCTTTGATGATATTTAAATTATTGTCACTACTGATCACCACTACTATATAGATGACCTTTTTGAGGAATAGATCTCTAAAGGGACCAAATTAATCAAAAAATTCGTAAAATCAGAGGTATAAAGAATTCATTATATGTTAACTCACATTTTTTGTTTCATTTTTTTGTTCCTTCACTCTGACAGGCAATTATAATGAATTTAAATTATTTTTAAACTCCATTAAGTAGTATGTTAACTCAGATTAAGAGTTATAGTAATTCTTTAGCGGAAAACTATATTAATCTAATTAAGCAAACACTTGATAACCAATAAAACCAAGAAATAAGAAAAAATTAAAAAAGTGAAGCAATTACCTTAGAAAATTGATGATAGAAAAGTTAAAATAGAAGAAAGTTTTTGAAACATTCATGAAGATTTTAGACAAATTATATCAGAAAATAAATGGCAGCTATTTTGGGTTTCTAGGGGTCATAATTTCGCTTTTAAGTATGGTGATTTCATATTTAATCTACATTCAAGTTGATACATCATTTAGCCTTACGACTCATTTTATTAGTGATTTAGGTAATGGTCCAAATTTTTCAGGCATTGTGTTTAGTATTGGAATGGTGAGTGCGTCTATATTATTTCTTCTCTTTTATATATATTTAACGAGATATTTGCTGATTCAAAATGCTAGAAAAGGGTATGTATTCGTAGCATTTGGAGCGGCACTATTTTCTTTCATTGGAGGTGTATTTGTGGGACTCTTTCCCAGTTCTATTGCACAAATACTTCATCTCACAGGGGGTTTTTTCGTTTTCTTTGGCTTTTTTTGGCTTGCTACCTTTAATTCCCTTTCAGAGTACCATCTTCCAGATTTTAATAAAAAAGTGGCAAGTATAGGATTCTTGTTAGCTCCATTTCCTCTCATATATTTAGCGCTTTTACTAATTTTCTATATACCTGAAATTAACGAGGCATTAGCTATTTTTTTTGAATGGGTTGCTTATTTTATTGAGATGGTATGGATTTTTATTCAAGCAGCTTATATGTTAAAAATTTCTCCCTAATTTTAAAAATTTTTTTTCTTGTTTTTAAGTTATAAATAAGAGTAAAGCGATAATTATAATGATGAATAGAGAAAGAATTAAAATTGCTCTAATCTTTATTGGCAAACCGCAATGGGAAGCGGGATGGCCTTATATTGGATATGATAACGAGGAATTTATAGGGGATATTACTACTCATCTTGTTTCAATGTTTCCACATGTCATTTTTGAACAAAACGAGCTGATTACCACCTATGATAGGTCCTTAATTGAGGATATCAAAATAAAGCTTGGTGATGTTGACGGAATGATCATCTTTACCATCGGGCATTACGGCGATCCTGGATTAATTACCTCGGGATTAGAGCTGATAAATACGAAAAAGATGCCATGTATTTTAGCAAATATTATTTATGGGGGAGATCATACCTTTATTAAACTATATAGTTTAATTAAAGAGAAGTCCCATCAATTATATCCCATATCTTCGCAGAATTTTAAAGATTTTGATGAATATATTACCGTTTTAATCGATATTCTGCGGATGAGGGGGGAGAAAATTCTTTTATTTGCCACGGAATCAAGAGAAATGAATTGGGATAAGGTTCTGGAGATTATCAAACCTGAGCGAAAGGAAATACTGAAAAAACATTCGGGATTTATAGATCAAATTGGAAGTATGAAGCAAGAAAACTTTGAATTTTTTACGGATTTAGAGGGTGCTGACCAAGCACATCCATGGAGGGTCAATCCCGAAGAGTATTCCAAGCGTTTATTTCAAATGTTTGGTGTAGAGTTGGTGAGAGGGGATCCAGATACAATATCCCAATACTATGAGATGGTAAAAGAAGAGGATGCGGAACAGATAGCAGAAAAATGGATGGAAGAAGCGAATAAGATAGAACCTACCAGAAAGAGTATAATTAATTCTGCCAAAATGTATCTTGCATTAAAAAAGGTAGTAACCGACGGAGAGAAGAGTTATAAGGTCTTCACACCTGACTGTGGGACATTGCTACTGCTGGGCAAAATGCCTGCTTACCCGTGTATGGCATTTTTTGAGCTCAGTAAAGAAAATATTTACGGTATTTGCGAATCCGACACGAACTCTGCGATAAGTTTTCTATTAGGCTTATATCTCACAGGACGACCCGGATATGTGTCCAATCATACGCTTGATCTTGTAAATAATCGAGTGACGTATATGCATTGCGTTGCGCCCTGTAATTATTCGGGAAATGAAAATGATCCTCTTGGGTATGATATTGTATATCATGGAGAATCTAACTTCTTAGGTGCTGTTCCTCGCGTAACTTTTCCTAAAGGTGAAGTGGTGACGACAATTAAGGTAAGCATTGCTCAAGAGAAAATAGCACTTCGTCAAGGTACCATAATAGATAATGCGGAGGAGCCGGGAGGTTGTGTGAGCAAAGTGTGGGTAAAGGATAATGCGAGAAAGATTCTGGAAAATTATGACTGGAATACCTTTGGGTGGCATCGTGTCACCTTTTTGGGAGATTGGAAAAAACAATTTGAGGTGGCTGCATATTTATTGGGATTAGAAGTTTGTGTGGAAGATCGGTAATTCTTCCGAAAGAAAGTGATGGAACTAAAGCATAACTATTTTATCATGACCCCTTAAGAACACTTCACCTTTAAAGATGGAGAGGAATTGGGGGGCTTTTTTGAATAAAAAAAATCAAAACCCGTCGTACTCTCAATTATTTAAGTGATGAGGTGTTCTATTAGATAATTGAGGGGTAAAGCCTTTAACCTACTTTACCAAGGGCTTCTCGAGGTAGTCTGCGAGAACCCTTTCATGATCATCCATGATGACATCACTACTTTAGGGACTATGGGACGTCATGCCTTCTGAGAGACCGTAAGACCCATAAATATCCTTTTGGGTTTGTACGGGCACGTTTCAAGGAACGAGGAGACTCCAACAAGAAGAAAGGATGTATACGATTCTCTTTCCATTAGGAAGAAGTAGTTCAAAGAATAAATAAATTTATTTATATTATTAAATTTCAACTAACTCATAAAAAATTAAAAAAAACATAAAAAGAAGATTTATGACAGAGCGCAAATTTTTAGTATTTCCTCTACCAAAGTTTGGTACATCAATAGTGATTGGGATTGCTGATTTCGCTTTAGCCACACTTTATATTGTGGCATATCAAATTACGCCATTCTTGGTGGGGCTAGCGTTAGCATTAGGAAAGATTACCATCGCAGCCTCTCAATTCTTCTTCGGTTGGATAAGTGACCAAACCTATTTATCAAAATGGGGTAGAAGAAAACCTTACTTGCTGATTTTAAGTCCTCTTTTGGCTATTTCGACGATATTTTTATTGATGCCTAGTTTAATCATCTCGCTTGAAACGGCTAATTTATTCCTTTGGTTATTAATCTGGTATCAGATATTTAATTTCAGTTATGGAGTGACCACTCCCTATGAATCGTGGATGGCAGAGCAATTTACCGTTGATGAACGTCCCAAGGCTTCTCAATTCTTAAATATTCTAGGCATGTTAGGGACGGGTGTTATGGCTATATTTTCGATTGTTGTATTGACCCAATTTAACGATAAAGTAAAATTGAATCCAGATGTCATTCCCGCAGAATTTTTATACAGCGTAATTGCATTCTGTATCATTCTGGTGGTATTATTCTATGTCGTTGTATTTTTTATGGACACGGAACCCCATCGGGAGATTAAAACTTCAATGATAGAACGATTAAAGATTGTATTAAAAAATCGCAATTATCTATTAGTGAATGTAATGGTAGGAATTGCGAGTTTAGCTTGGTCAATGATTGGATCGTTGATTTTACTCTTTTTAGAACAGGTGTTACAATTTGAGCTTATCTTTTATATTATTACTGCAGCTACTTATTTAATTGGTATATTAGTCTTTCTAGCAATATGGCGAGCAATGATCACTAATAAGGGAAAGAAAACCACTTTGCTTTATGTATTCTTATTGGCAATTATTGCTTTGCCCTTTTCTCTGTTAGGATTTATAAAAGGTGGCTTCTCGGTAATATATGGAATCATTTTTGTACTTGCAATTGCTGGTGCTATGGGAGGGTGGTACTTATTTCCGGCAATCTTAATGGCCGATCTTGCAGAGGATGACCAGAGGAAAACGGGAGAACTAAAAGCGGGCATCTATAAAGGCTTTCCGAGCATTATCTTAAATATTTTTCAAGCAGTTGGATTACTATTATTAGGAGTTATCTTAGAGCTACCTGACATTTCAATTGGACCTACAACCTATTCTCTTGGATTAAATGTGTTTAGATTTGGGGAGTTTTCCTTTCGATTTCCTACGGTATTTATTGATATGTCAAATGTTTCGATTGGATATCTTCTCTGGGGTCCTATTTGTTCTGCAATCTTAATTGGAGCATATTTATTCGCCCGAAAGTTTATAATCATTGACTTTGATTGGGAATAATTCCATAATAGTAGACCATTAAATTGAAAATCTTTTTTTTAATCTTTTATTTTTATCAACACAGATATGATGAATTCAAAAGAGCGCGTTCTTGCGGTATATAACGATGAGAAACGGTCTTTACTTGATAAAGTACCCTCACATGTGCAATACATTGCTCCTGAGTTCATTTCCCGTTATGAAGACTATTTTATCAATAGATACAATCACACTCATTTCAATGAATATTTTGGGGCGCCTTATAGTCTTGGCTTTGATTCAGTATTTGCACCTATACCCAGCAGTGTAAAATTTAAAAGGATGGAGATCACCACAGAAAAGGGAGAACAAGTAAGGATTGGGATTGATGGACAATCTGTAGTTTCAAAAACGGAGTATTATGAGGGCGGATATGTTATCTCTTTAGAAATCTTAAACCAAATGAGAGAACAGTTAACAATAGTTGATAAAACAAAAGAAATTAAAGCTGTGTTGGAAGGCTATAAAAGAATTGAGTCCCATATCTATGCTATCGTAATGATTAATGGGATATTTGATAGAGCATGGCAAGCAATGGGTATGACCGAATTTTCAAAACATTTCCGTAAAAAAACTGAGTTATATAGGGAAGTTATTCAATTTTATGCCGATATTCTTATAAGTAATGTAGAGGCACTCATTAATGCCTCAGATGCCCAAGAGCGGGTAGTAACGATCTTGGATGATGTCGCTTACAAAGGCAGGCCTATGATCTCTCCTGCTCAATGGGAACATGACTTCTTTCCTTATTATCGGGATGTAAACAAAAAGCTTTCTGAGGCGGGGATGATTTCCCAACTCCATACGGATGGAGACCCTACGGATCTAATCTCCATTTTTCAACGAGCAGGTTTTCAAGGACTTCAAGGATGGGAGGGGGGCGCAGATCCCTTTTTAATCAATGAACGATATCATGATTTTGTCGTACTTGGGTTTGGAGATGTAAGCCATATTCTTCCCTTTGGAACACAATCTCAAATATGCGCCCATGTGGAAGAATTGATGCTTGCGCTTAAAGAAAATCGGCATTTTATTATTGGTCCGAGCACGATCATCTATGAAAGAATTCCCCTACAAAATGTAAAAATTTTCATGGATGCCATCTCTCAATATGGGCGCTATTATTAATTTTAAGGATCAACTTAAAATACTTTCTCATTATTTTAAGGTACAAGATTCAATATTATGTAAGTAGATTCTTGTATAAGTAGAAAAACACATAAACACATAATCACATAAACACAAAATCATATGAAAAGAGAGTAAATAGCTCCAGAGAGGGAGGAAATGTCCTTCAAAAAAGATCGAGACGAGATTGAAAAAAAGAAAGAAGAGTTAAGAATTACGGAATTTCGGAATGCGAAAATGCTAAACGTGCTTTGGGAAACGAAGATGGAGATTATCCGGAAAATATTGCCTCCACCTCTCAAGCCTATTCAGAAACCTATTGTATTGGCATTTATTGCTCATTATCCCCAAACAAATCAAGGCTGTTCCTATTATGAAGGGGCACTTATGCTACGATGTGAATATCATGGAGAATTTGGTAATTATTATCTTGCAATGCCTGTAACCGATGATAGAGCTCTTTTTAGTGGACGAGAAATTTTTGGATTTCCCAAGAAGATGGCAAATGTCCATTTAGAACGTAATGATGGCAAGATCTATGGGTACTCTGAACGATTGGGTGTAAAAAATATTGAAATTATAGCTGATTTAAATAACGAATTTAATGATGCTAACACGCCACAATTGATCAAAGAACTGGGCTTGCTGCCTGGGCGCAATAAAAATACGATAAATTACAATTTCAAATATTTTCCTGCTCCCAATAAGAAAGGTTTTGACTATCATCCATGGTTAGTCAAGCAACAAACATCGATACGCCCTAAATCAATGGAAATGGGAAGTGCTGAAATTATATTAGCGTCCACGGTGCATGATCCGTGGGCAGAAGTCGAGATTAAAAAAATCTTGGGAGCACTGTATCTTGAAACCGATAATACGATGCTGCCAGGTGAGAAATTGTGTGAGATTAATTCCGATGAGTTTTTGCCTTATAGCTACATTAAATGGGATTGGTACTAAGGAAACTTCTTAGAAAATCGAAAAGAAAAACTTCAAAAGAGAGAAAGAGCTTTTCACAAAGGATTAATAAGATCTCCAAATATAATTGCTGCTTTGGAGATTAGGACCTTAATTAATCATTTTTTTGGATCAAAGAGATCTTGGTTTTCTTCCAAATTCATAAAATTTAAATAGCAAAGTTGCTGTTGCGTTATTATGAGTATAGTCTCGAAAGATTCTTGCAGTTTACAATAGTTTTCCTTAAGCTGGTTGTTCAATTCTTTATTTCTGTTATGGATCGAGATCGGTTGGATTGGGTCATTCTTTAAGAATGTTGTTGATTTTATATCTTTTGAACCATATAATTCACGATTTCATGAAATGGACTGATTGATTCGGGCTCTTTTATTTGCGAAAGACTTGCTTGTGAATACATTCATTATGATAGTCCAACTTATGTTAGCAAGGATGGTCGAGCCAGGTTGAAGACGATTGGCTTGAACCCACTAAGCAAGACAAATCGAAGGTTCTAATCCCTCCCCCTCATATTTAGATGCAGAAATGCTTGATTTGTTAAAAAGGGCAGGATTAGGATTTGCTACAAAGGACACATCGTAGTTTTGAATCCTATCTTATACATTCCAATTTTCAGGGATTGCTGGACCTTGTTCAATGAATTTGCTTTAAGTATCAAAAAACTTACTTAAATATCACGATGGCCCCATTAATCTCTTCGGTTTGAATTTTTGTTCTTTGAACATCATATTTTTAAAAGTGCTACTAGAGCTTTAGAATTCAAGAGATCATTTAATTGTGTCCTTTGAAGGAAATTTTCAGAGAAATTCGATTGTATATATTGGATAAGATTTAAATAAAATGGTAGTTATATATATCTTAATTATGCTTGATCGAGAAAATAGATTTACACGTTGGCACTTCTCAGATTGTTAATTAATATAGTCTATTACATCGATCTCGTTTTGGCTTCTTTTCGCTTTTATTTCTTATAATAGGATTACATTATTTCATTACTATAGCTATTTTCTTTACGAGACTTTAAGATCGGGGTAATATGATAGTGGTAGACTGTTGGCTTCCAAACCCGAAGGCGGAGGTTCAATTCCTCCTTACCCCACTTATATTTCTCGAAATAAAAGAAGTCTTCTACAAGGGGATTGAAAAGAAATGAAATTTAATTATTAATCAGGCGCAATTCATCAAGTCATAAGTTTTTTATTTTATATTCAAGATAAGATAATTCTATTTAACTAATTGCGAAAGAAGTCCCCTCCATTCATGGAGGGGATGAATTTCGCAGAGCATCTACATGGTTTATTGTGTGGGTGAGACTTTCCGCATTATACATCACTAAATTAACGGACCCCCTCCTTTTAAATACCTCGCATACTATACACTAGTAGAGAAAGAGACCCTCGCAAGGAGAAGAGAACGTGCAATTAACCCAAAAAATTCGGATTTATCCCACAGAAGATCAATTAGAACTCCTGTGGGATTTATCGGAGAAATGCCGCTTGATTTATAACTTTGCACTTTCGGATCGCCTCA
>SHMU01000158.1 GCA_008080765.1 Promethearchaeota archaeon
GATTTTGTCGCATACCGACAAATTAGAGATCAGCAAGTCTAAGTATTTTTGTCGATGAAGGTAAATTAAATATTATCTTGTTTCTTAATTTTTTATTTTTTATCTCTTATTTAGGATTTTTTTATCTCTTTATTCAGTATTTATTCGGAATTTTGAGAACTATAAATGTTAATTCAGAAGGCTCAGAAATTTTTCTATATTTAATAAATGTGGTATCACTCATATTTTAATAAGAAATCAATAATTACCCTATTTAATACCATTTCCTTTTTTAAAAAAAAATGGTAAAATAATAAATTTGGATTTTAGATATAATATACGTAGAATATCATAATTCTTCAAGAAATTAACAATTAGTTGACAGCTGTGGTTGAATATAAAATAGATAGCTATGAGTTAGGATATTATTATAGACGGGAGGGGAGAGTCCCTAAAATTAAAAGTCCTCTTCGCTATCCTGGGGGAAAATCAAGAGCCCTCAAGAAGATCCTACCCTTTATTCCTACATTTTCAGAATATCGGGAACCGTTTATAGGAGGGGGTTCTGTTTTTATTGCGTTAGAACAATTGGTTAAAAGAAACCAAAAATTTCTAATCAATGATCTCAATCATGATCTTTTTTGTTTTTGGAAGACAGTGAAAGATGATTTAGAAGAAATGGTTAAAGAAGTGCGCAAGATTAAAAAAGAGGAGAAAGAGGGGAGAGCATTATATGAAGGATTAATGAATGATACGTTTGAAAGTGTGTTTGAGAAAGGAGTGCGATTTTTCGTATTAAATAGGATAACATTTTCGGGTTTATCAGACTCGGGGGGCTATTCTAAGCAAGCATTTAACTTGCGCTTTACAGATTCTTGTATCGACAGACTGGAAAAATTAGGGTCAATTATGAAAAATGTCGAAATCATGAATAAAGATTATGAAGAACTACTCCATATAGATGGAAAAGATGTATTTATTTTTTTAGATCCGCCCTACTTTAAATCCAGAAAGTCTCGGTTATATGGAAATGATGGCGATTTACATATCAATTTCAGTCATAAACGGTTTGCCAAAAATATGAAGAAATGTCCGCATAAATGGTTGATTACATATGATGATTCCAAGGAAATACGTGGGCTATTCGAGTTTGCAAATAAATATGAATGGACACTTCAATATGGAATGAATAATTATAAGCAAGACTCAGCAAAAAAAGGAAAGGAATTATTTATCACCAATTATGTAATAGAAGAGAAGAAAGAAAAGAGCTCCGTCAAAACCTTTGATAATTTTTAATATTAATTTAAAGAAAGAGAGTCTATTTAATTCTTGAAGCCTTCTTTTTGATATTTTCAATATCTTATTTGGAATTTATCAAATATTATAATATTTTAAAAAGGAGAGTTCTTTCTATAAGTAGTGTGCTTTGAATTTTAGATTTTGTAGAGTTTGAAGTAAATCTTTAAATTATAAAAAGATATTAATTTTGTTATAAAAATCAATTCTTACTACAATAAGACAAATAGAGTGTTATAGGAAAATATGACAAGAAGAGATTATAGGGAATTGGAAGATAAGATTGTCTCTATATTTAAACCTAGGAAATTTCTTCTGGAAACGCTGCAATACCCTTTTCTAAAATAGAGCCCGGCATAACATTTCTAATCTGCCATAAAGTCATGTACCACTTGTTTTGATTGAATTCATTAAGGTTTATTTTTGACTTCTTTCTAATTTCTTATGAAATAGACTTATAGTTAAATTTCCCTTTCTGAAAGATTAAAATAGATTCTAAGAGATTATCTGGATAAAAGTACATGGGATAAGGAAATTTATACAACACTTCCCTTCGTTTTAAAATTCTTAAATAGTCATCGGGTTTTTTCCAGATAATTCGATCTCTATAGTTAAATCCCGTGTTTTGGAAAATGGTTGTGGCATCTGCTACTATCGAGAATTTTTGTCCCTTTACGAGCATATCATCAATAATTAGACTTAAAATACGCCCTTTTCTTATCACCCTATATAATTCTTTTGCAACACTTTTAATGACAGATAAATATTCCTCATAATTTTTATAATAGTTTTTATAATCGAATGGAGCATTGAAATAAGGTGGTGAAGTGACTACTAGATGAATTGAATTATCAGGAATTTCATACATTTGTTCACAATTTCCTATAATTAAAATATGTGTTGTTTCCAAATTATTAATTTTATATACATAGGAATAAAAACTGCTATTTTTTCCAACATCTAGTGACCTTGAATCAAATAAAACAACAAAAATCAAAAATCTCTATATAAATTTCTTATCTCTTTATGATATAAAAAGTAATTAATAAAAAAAGATAAAGAGAATAAGTAGTTAAATCTAATGGAACAAAAATTAGAGGAATTGATATAGGTTAGATATATGCATAACATTTATATAGCAAGTTTGATGTATATATACTAACATTAAAATGAGCCTTTCCATGCGGAATTAATTCGTGATTCCTGATTCCGGACTGGAGAAAATTCAGTTGAAAAAGCTCTGAGGATGAAATTAAAAGTGAAAGATAAATATTTACAAGTACTGAATAATTTTACTCTTTCTGAGTTCATATTTGTCCCATTTATTCTTCCTTATTATTTTCTAATTGGCGTGAGTTATAGAAACTCCGAAGCAAAAATGAGGTTGATCATTATTAGATTTCAAGTAAATAAATTGATTAATCGCTTGGTAAACTCAATTTTAATGTATTTTAATACCAAATTAGAAATTAAATAAAAGAGGTGAAAAATATAATGGGGAAAAATAGAAGCTCGAATGATGATAGGTCTGATAGTAAGAATCCAAATAATTCTTCAAGTAAAGCGAGTCGAGATAATCGATCTAACCAAATGAATCCAAATAATCCACGATATCAAGGAAAGAAGAAATGATAAAGAAAATAAGCAATTAGAGTTAGTTATTAATTCACCTTGCTTAGAATTTTAATGGGGTCTTTATTGACCCCTCTTAAATTTTTTTTATTAAATTAATCAATTTAGAGAAAAATCAATATAAAATTTGAAAGAGTAAAATTATGATCAATTTAAAAATATTAAAAGTTATTCACGGGTATCCCCCGTATTATATGGCTGGTTCGGAAGTATATTCATATACTTTATGTAATGAACTCCCAAAAAAAGTAGATCTTACAATTTTTACGAGGATTGAAGATAATTTTTCACCCATGTATCAAGTAAGGGAATCCATAGAATCAGGAATCCGAATCATAAGAGTCAATAAAGCTCAGAGGGATTATAGTTTTCGAAGTAAATATATTGATAATAAATTAGCACGGATTTTTGAACAATATCTAAGAGAAATTAATCCGGATATAGTACATATAGGACATTTAAGTCATCTGACTGTTTTAATTGTGGATATTATTAAGAAATATGAAATACCTATAATTTTTACACTCCATGACTATTGGATGATTTGTATTAGGGGGCAGCTTATTGGAAATCATCACAGATTATGTTCTGGACCCACAGTTGAAAAATGTTTTGAATGCAATCAAAAATATTTTGTAAGTGAACTTTTTGGTAAGGAGGAAATAAGAAGATGGCTAGATAAAATGAACCAAATTAATGAAAAAATAGATTTATTTATTGCTCCTTCAAAATTCCTTAAAAAAATTTATATAAATAATGGAATCCCTGCTAAAAAATTACATTACATGGATTATGGGTTTAATAAGAAGTTATTTCAGGGAATAAAGAAAAACTCAAGAAATAATAAAATTAGATTTGGGTTTTTAGGGAGACTAATTCCAGTCAAAGGGATTGATTTACTTATTGAATGTTTTAATGGGATAAATCCAAAGAAAGCAGAATTGAAAATATTTGGCAGATTAGATCAGAATCATCAATACCTCCAAAAAAGAATAAGAAATACAAATATTCACTTTTATGGAGGGTATAATTATCACAATATTGGAGAAGTTCTGTCAAAAATAGATGTACTAGTAGTTCCTTCAATCTGGTATGAAAATTCTCCATTAGTAATTCACGAGGCCCTCTTAGTGAATATTCCTGTGATTACATCAAATCTAGGAGGAATGAAAGAACTTATCCAAGATAAGCAAAATGGATTATTATTTGAACCAGGTAACAAGGACGATTTAAGCGACAAAATCCACCAAATAATTGAAACACCCGATCTGATTAAAAACTTATCTAATAATTCAACTAAAATCAGATCAATTCAAGAAGACGCTGAAGAACTCTTAACTCTTTATAAAAAGCTAGTAAGGTATAAAACAGAGGGGGTTCACCAAATTGCTCATTAATAAACAATTGAGAGTACCTTGGAGAATTACGTTTGATACTAATCCAGATCAATGCAATTTAAATTGCATAATGTGTGAAGAACATAGTCCTTATATTGAAAAAACCAAAAAAAGAAGGAGAGTAATGGAATTCAAATTAATTGAAAAAGTAATTAGAGAAATGGTTGAGTATGGACTTAAAGAAATAATTCCCAGTACTATGGGAGAACCTTTATTGTATAAAGACTTTAAAGAATTAATAGATTTAATCAGAGGGTATAATCTCAAATTAAATTTAACAACTAATGGGACTTTTCCAATATTGGGTGTTGAAAAATGGGCATACTTAATTTTACCAGTGCTTAGTGATATAAAAATATCAATTAATGGATCTTATGGGAAGCTGGCAGAAAATATAATGCGGGGGCTTGATTATCAGAAACAAATAGATAACATTATGAAGTTAGTTAAATTGAGAGAAGAAATAAAAGAAAGAGGAATAAATAACCCTTCAATAACCTTTCAAGTCACTTTTATGGAGAGAAACGTATTAGATTTACCCGAATTATTGAAATTAGCGATTGATTTGAATATAGATCGCTTTAAAGGGCATCATCTTTGGATTACAAATGAACAGATAATGAACGAATCATTGAAGAAGGATAAGAATTCAATAAAGAAGTGGAATCACATTGTTGATGAATTAAAAAGAATAACAAGAGAGAAGAAACTACAAAATGGAAATTATATCAAATTAGATAATGTCTATAAATTGGATAACTCTAAGGAAAGTAATGTTTTATCCTCAAATTATCTTTGTCCTTTTCTTGGTAGAGAAGTGTGGATAGCGTGGGATGGTACCTTTAATGTATGTTGTGCTCCAGAAAACTTAAGAAGAAAGTTTGGAAGCTTTGGAAATATAAAGGATACATCTTTTTTAGAATTATGGAAAAGCACCAATTATAAAGATTTAGTAGAGAATTGGGGGAGATTTGAGGTATGCAAAATCTGCAATATGAAAAAACCAGATAAAACCATCAAGAGGATTTAAATAATGAGATCAAGTTCAAAGGAAAATCCAAATATTAATGACATCTCAATATCTTTGGATGAAAAATACCACATTTATAAAAAAAAGCCGCTTTATGAAAAAAAGTTTAAAAAAGTTATGAGCTACCATCAGCCTGGAATTTCTGCTGTTGAAGATACTACAGGAGCGTATCATATAGATATAAAGGGAAATAAAACCTATAATAATCAATTTATGAAAACTTTTGGATATTATGAGGGTATTGCCGCAGTTAAAGACGAGACAGGAAGTTATCACATTGATTTGAAGGGAATTCCTATATATCATGAGCGCTATGACTGGGTTGGGAATTTTCAAGATAAAAGATGTTCAGTAAGAGATAAAAAGGGAAAATACTTCCACATTAAAAAAGATGGTCTTCCAGCATATCCCGAAAAATATTATTATAGTGGTGACTTTAAATATGGCATAGCTGTCGTCTATGAAAAGTCGGGATTAGCGAAGCATATAGATAAAAAGGGTAATCAAATTCAACACACTAAGTTTGAGGAACTCAATGTATTTCATAAGGGTTTTGCGATTGCAAAAGACAGAGAGGGGTATTTTCATATTAACAAAAAGGGAGCACCTTTATATAATGAGAGATATAAATGGATTGAACCATTCTACAATGGACAAGCGTTTTGCTGTAAAATGTCTGGAGAAAAAATAATAATTAATGAACAAGGCGAAGTAATCCAGAAAATACTTTCTGAAGATGCATCAAGCGTTCAAAACTTTTTGAGAAATTGTTTAATGAATAAATTAGTGGGATATTGGGATACTCAGATTATATATTCTGTTGTAAAATTTGGAATTTTAGATTTAATTAAAAGCGGGATTAACAACTTCTCAAAAATAAAAAGGAAATTACAAATTCCAGCTCAATCATTAAAGTTGATTATTAAAGTGTTAATTTTATGGGATTTCATTTACGAAAGAAATGAAACTTATGGTTTAAAATATTTAGGTAAGCTTTTGACCGAACACCACCCACAAAGCTTAAAGTATGCCGCCTTAATGTGGGGTTCAGAACATTATATGGTTATGTCAAGATTATTTGAAGCTCTTCAAACTTATAAACCTCAATTTGAGCAGATGTATGGAGAGCCTGTTTTCCGTTATTTTAATACACACAAGGAGAGAGGAGAGATATGTTTTAACGCATTAAGTGAATATACTGTAGATTATGAAGATTTGATATCACGGTGTGATTTCTCAAATTCAAAGATCCTTTTAGATATTGGTGGTGGATCTGGAAATCTTATCTTGAAAATATTAGAAAGATATGAAAATGTTGAAAAAGGAATTATTTTTGATTTACCATATGCTATTAAGTTAGCAAAAGAAAAAATAAGAAATCATCCTCTTAGCAGTAAAATTGAGTTTTTTTCTGGAGACTTCTTTGACTTTATCCCTATTAAAGCGGATTGCATTATTTTGAGTAGAGTACTTCATGATTGGAACGATACTAAAGTACAAGAATTGTTGAAGAATATAAAACACTCTCTATTAGATAAGGGTAGGTTAATTATTTTTGAAACTATTGTCCCTGAAAATGATGCTAAAAACATTGGGACCACCCTTAATTTTAATCTACTTGTGACTTTAGGAGGGAGAGAAAGAACCTTACGAGAATTTAAAAGTCTGTTTAATGATTTAGGTTTTCAGATATCTCATATCATCATATCAAAAAAGACAGTAATAAGCATAATTATTACAAACATATAATTTTTTTATTATATCTTGAAGAAAGGACAAAATTTTAACCGTTCCAAAATCTTAAGGTCAGATATTTATTATTTAAAAACCAGCATAATTAAATTATGAATCGTTTTAGCAAATTACATCAGAATAATCATAGAATTCAAATATTAATACTCGAATGCTTTAAAAGATAATACATGATTCACCTTTTTATAAAGAAAGTTTTAATACTCTTTTTATTATAATTCATATACAAATCAAAAATACTTATTACATCAGTGAATAATAAAAAATGTCAGATAAACTAATTTATCCAGTTCGTTTTATTTTGAAGGTAATCGGTGGTATATTTCTCATACTATCACTTATTTTTCCGTGGAGTACGCTTACTTTGATTGATTATAATATTTATGGTAAAGTGTTGATTATTATCATCTATGCTATCTATTTTGGTACCTTATCAATAAGTTTTATAGGAATAAGCAAAACCAATATTGCAAAAAAAATAGAAGAGATAATGATTTTCATCGCTTTGATTTCTATGGTAGGGTATTATATTTATGTCTTGGTGCTCCTCATTGCCTATCCTTCAAGAGAGATCATGTTCCAAGCAGGGTTCTTCTATTCATTTATTTCTGTAGTTATTTTGTTTTTAGATGGATTTATAATTAGTAGGGTTCTCTCAAAAAAACAAGCGAAAAAAGAAGGCAAAACAAAACCACAACAGAAAACGAGTAAAGAAGAAAAAAGGATTAAAGAAGAGTTCGAGGAAAAAAAGAGGTCACAGATAGCAGAACTTACAGAAAAAACAGAACCTACGGAAAGAGCAGAACCTACGGAAAAAGTAGAAACAGCAAAAAAACAAAAAGCAACGGAAAAAGCTATGAAAGTGATCAATCCCATTAGTATAATCACCAAATTGGCTGCTTTAGTCTTTTTTATAATATCTTTAATCTTTCCATGGTTTAATTTATCACTAGACCGCCTCACCAATTTTGGCCAATTTTTCATTGGAATTATATTTATGCTTTATATTTTCGGGATATGTTTGAGTTTCATAGGTATCATCAAAACCGATATTTGTAAGGTGCTTGAGAAATTTGGAATTACTCTTGCGTTTTTTTCGCTCTTGGGATTATTTGCATATCTATTGATACTCATTTTATTTTATTTCTCGTTACAATATTCGATTCAAATTGGGTACTATTATGCCTTAATTGCCGCAGTTATAATTTCTGTTGATTTATTTGTATTTAGGGGTTATTATTTGAAGATAAGGAAACGAGAAGAATTTGTAAAAGCAAATAAAAATACAATATTGAAGATGCAAGAGAGAATCGAGACCAAAGCTGATTTTCCAGAAAGATGGTCATTAATACACGGAGAAAAACCCACAGAACGGGAAAATTTCCTTCATTTTCAGGAGTTGGAGATTGAAAAGCCGCTTTCCACCTATCATCCCAATTATTTACATTTAATTCTAAAAAACGCCGTAGAGGATTTAGGGTATCGGATTGAGCAATCTCAGAAACCTTTATTGGAAAAGGACTATTCTTTTAATTATTATGATCTATATGGACTAATTAGGGGCGGAATAAAAACTTCTTCTTTACGAAAGGGGCTATCTGAAGGTAGAATATTCAAATCCATCTTGGGAGTAAGCATTCTTATAATTTCAATTATACTAGTTATTCTTAACTTAATTGGAGCATATTTTTCAATTTGGTTGCTATTTTTTGCGTTATGTGCATTAATACCTCTTTCTATTGTGTTTCTTCTGAGTTTTTCTCCCCGGATTAAGGGTTATGGGAATATTTATATCATTGAGCAAGGAATTGCATACTATGGGAAGCAGTATATTTATAGAGAAAATCAGAAGGAAGGTGAAGTACTTGAAACACCGAAGATTGGTTTTAAGCTGAAAATAAGCTTGGGAGCTGCGGTGAAATCAATGAGTCCCAAAAAAGTCAGAGGAGATCTCGAAAAACTTTCAGAAATCATTAAAATTCAATAAATTTCTTTTTTTATTTTTTCACTTATATCTACGGATTATGTGTATTGTAATGTTTCAATATTTATTATGAATTTAGTTCACATTCAAGAATTCCTTTTTTATTTCATTTTTTTAACTAATTGCGAAAGAAGTCCCCTCCATTCATGGAGGGGATGAATTTCGCAGAGCATCTACATGGTTTATCGTGTGGGTGAGATCTTCCGCATTATACATCACTAAAGTAACGGACCCCCTCCTTTTAAATCCCTCGCATACTATACACTAGTAGAGAAAGAGACCCTCGCAAGGAGAAGAGAACGTGCAATTAACCCAAAAAATTCGGATTTATCCCACAGAAGATCAATTAGAACTCCTGTGGGATTTATCGGAGAAATGCCGCTTGATTTATAACTTTGCACTTTCGGATCGCCTCA
>SHMU01000159.1 GCA_008080765.1 Promethearchaeota archaeon
TTTTAATGACTTATTTAATTTTAATAATCATATCCAATTGTTTTTAGTTAATATATTCAAGAATCATAATAATTTAGTTTGCTGAGTGTTATGCTTCAACTTTAGCTTAATTAATACTGAATTAATAGTTCAGTATATGATTTATAATGTTTTCTTGATATTTTTAATTACTTGAGAGTCTAAGAAGCATTCTTTTTACTTATAATTGGAAAAAATAAATCTTTAAATATCAATGTGACTATTTATAGTATATAGTAATTAATACTTACAAGACTTACATATAAAGATGTTTGATACAAAGTCAAATTGGAGAAGGAAATGACTTCTACTAGTAGTAATTCTGAGGGGAAGGACAAGACAACGGTAATTACAGTAAGAATTAGCAATGATTTGGATTCTGGTTTGGCAAAAATAGCTGAGGAGCGTAATATTCCAAAAGCAGTAGTTATTAGGGAATATCTTGACAAATCTCGCTACTTTTTAATTGATCATAATTCAATTAAGTCATTTAATAAGAACAATTTAATGGTATTAAAACGTCGATATTTCAAAAAGATAATGGAAGAATTTGAGGAACGAAAGCAGATAGAATTAGCTACAGAATTAGCTCGCTTCATCAATGATCTGGCTCGACTTGAAGGGAAATCTGATGATGTGTTGTATAAATTAAATCTTTGTGAAGAGTATGGATTTTTTAGCAGATATATGGATGCAGAAGGATATATTCTGATCAGCAAAAGATTTGGACCTCAGAGATTTGTAGAGGCGTTCACTTGGTATTTGATTACCATGGGAAATGAAGGTGATTTCTCACTAGATTTTACAACGGAAGAGATTAATGATAATAGTAGGATTGAAAAGCGATATAAGAAAGATATTCAACCGGTACGAAGAGATGCAACTCATTATGCCTTTGAATTTGCCAAATTAAAAGATTCAGATGATAAGGAAGGGGAAAAGGAAGGGGAAAAGGAAAAGGAAAAGGAATAGGAATAGGAATAGGAATAGGAATAAAGAGGGAAGAGGGAAGAGGGAACTCGGGATTTTGGGTTTAATTATTATCTATTACTTCTTTTAATCCCAATAAAGGAACCAGAAACTTTTTAGGACGGAAGAGAATCTCGTAGATAACTTCATGTAAAATTCTTTCGATAGTAAAATAATTTATGAGTGTGATATTGACCTCGAGATTCTTAAGAATTTTGGTCATTATTTTCTGTTCCCATTTGTTTAAGAAGGTCAAGATCACATTTAATTCCTTGTGTTTCTCTCTAAAACCTTTTCTAAAAAACAAGCTGTAGAGAAGTTCTTCGGGCACCACATACTCATCTTTATTAATCACATTTTTTTCAATAAATGATAAGAGCGTATTAAACTTAATATAACTTAAAGATCGGAGATAAGATGCAATATCCTTTTCAATGGGAAATTTTTGTTTTCGTTCTTCCAAACTTAATTCGGGATCTCCTTCAAAATCCATGAAATAAAAGTCAAAACGGCTATCGGTCTTATCATAGAGGATTTGTTCCATGTGTAAATCTTGATGGACTGGTTGGAGGCGTAAATTGTTTTTTTCAAATTCACCTCGAAATTTTTCTAATACATCTTTTGCGTCAATAAAGACTGTTTGAATTTTCGTTAAATTATAAAAGAGTTTTTCAGATTCTTGTTTCATGAGAAGTTGGAGATTATTTATCATCAGATTTAGTTTATGTGTGTAATTTTTTAAATAAAAATCGCTTTCTACGGTTTCTACGGAATAATTTGGTTGTTCGGCTAAAATTAAGGCCTCGTGTAAATTGGTGATACATTTTCCAATTCTTTCTGAAAGGATCAGAGATTTTTCGCAATATTTTTTTATAAGTTCAGAGAGTTCTTTACTTTCTTGGAGTTTTGAGAAATCAGCATTCAAATCAGAAAATATTGCATTTATCATATCATTCAATTCGGTCCAATAAATATCGCCCACATTGCCTTCATTTGCAAGATATTCAAGAATTGCCATAGATTCGATTTGATTTACTTTAATATTGCCATATATTTTTGGTGAATTGGAGAATTGATTTTTATTTAATACTTGCAAAGTGCTGGGTTCTAAACTATCTCGATATTCTTTATAGGATTTTAGTACATAACTAAAGGAGGGGGCATTTTTTTGTTTTTTATTCTTTAAAGTTAATTTGAATAGCATATTAGTGGTATTGCCCTTTCCTAATTGTGTAAGGAATGCCTCATATCGCTCCGTATAGATGCTCGCTTCTATTAAGGTTTGAACTTTTTCCATATTGAGTTCATCTTGAAATTGTTCGGTGTACAGGACAAGTTTTAAGGAAAGTTCCGGAAATTTTTCAGAAATAGTTTTGTCAAAAAGCATGTTTTTCCAAAAATAGAGGCAGTATTCTGCTTCTAGAAGATTGAGTGTGACAATCTTTTGATCTTTTTCTATCGTGAGTGCGATTTTTTTACTAAAAGTATTTTCTGTTAGCTTTCGAATATTTTCTTTATTCCTCTCCTTAGGAGCTAAAATATTGTTTAAATTTCGGTAATAAATTAGGGGCATAAAATAGAGCTTTTCATAATCGGGTTTGGTAATTTTGATTACAGTTAAATAGATACGTTCTGCAAGAATTTGAAAATAATCAATTTTGATCTGGAACTGTAAATTGCTAAGCAAGAATTTGTCACCAAACCAGCGCCTACTGAGCAGAAAAGCTTTAAATTCCATTGAGCCCATTATGCTTTCAATTACATTTTTATCAATATGAGCAAAAACAGACATACATCACTACCTTCTCAAATTAATTCATTTTTTCTACGTAATAATGATTTAAATGCATATTCATTTAGAAATGTTTGTAAGATGAATCGTCGAAAAAAGGTATTAGAAACCTTTAGATGAAATATATGACTTTTACATTATAATAACAATAATAATGAATAACTTGATGAATTTGTATAATCGCGGTATTTGTGGTAGGATCAATGACTAAAAAATCGATTTATTTCCCTTTGGTATTTCATTTCCACCAGCCAGTCGGTAATTTTGAACATGTAATTGAAGATAGTTATAAAAAGGCATATCAACCCCTCGTAGAAGCGTTATACAATCATTCAGAAATTCAGGCGACGCTTCACTTTTCGGGCAATATTTTGGAATGGTTTATTGATAAGAAACCGCAGTTAACGGAAAAAATAAAGAAAATGTCTTCTAGAGGGCAGATAGAAATTATTGGTGGAGGGTATTATGAGCCCATATATGCAGTAATTCCTCATCGAGATAAAATTGCCCAAATAAGAAAGTTAACTGCCTTGATTCAAAAGGAATTTGGACTGAAGGTTAAGGGGGCATGGCTTTCTGAGAGAGTGTGGGAGCCTAATTATCCCTCCTTTCTTAATGAGGCGGAATTGAAGTATGTCATTATTGATGATAATCATTTTCGCTCGACGGGTATTTCTCAAGAACAAACATTATACACCTATGTCACGGAAGATGATAGCTATATCATTAGAATCTTTCCCATAAATGAGAGATTGCGATATCTTACACCTTGGAAGCCTACCACACATACGATTAATTATTTGGAGGAAATTGCCACTGAAGAGGGGGATCGAATTGCAGTGCTAATTTCTGATGCCGAAAAAATGGGAGTGTGGGGCTCTACCCATGAGATCTGTTATATTGAAGGATTAGGACATACGGAAGGAGATAATGGGAGACCTTTTATACCTTCTCTTTTTGAACGTATTATTGAAAATAAGTGGATAAAGTCAATTACATTAAGTGAGTATATGGAAGAGCATCCCGCAAAAGGATTGGTATATCTTCCTACCTCCAGCTATGATAAAATGGAAGAATGGGTTCTTCCTACCTCTATTAGACGAACTTTTGAGCAATACCGGGATCGATTGAGAGAAGATCAACATAATCAAGAATTATATATGTTTTTAAAAGGTGGATTCTGGCGTTATTACCTGGTAAAATACCCCGAATCAAATAACATGCACAAAAAAATGCTATATGTCCGAAGTAAATTAATAGGTATCGAGAAGAAAGCGGATACTCTTAAAGATCAGGATCTAAAGAACAAAATTGAGAGTAAGATTATGGATGCGTGGGATGAGATCTATAAAGCACAATGTAATGATCCCTATTGGCACGGACTTTTCGGTGGTGTATATCTCCAATTTCTTAGATTTGAAATTTATACGCATTTAATAACTGCTGAAAAGATAATTGATGAATTAGAGAAGATGATTACTAGAAATCCTAAATCCTTGATGAAAATAATTCCGATTGATTTAACAAAAGATAGCAAGCTTGATCTCATAATAGAATCAAATATCTATAATCTTTATATAAGTCCTTCTGAGGGAGGTACCATTTTTGAATTGGATTTTAAACCAAAATCATATAATCTTCTTAATACATTAACAAGATGGGAAGAGGCATATCATTCCATAGAAAAAATCGATAAAAATGAGATCTTAGTCGATAAATATAGAAGAAGTATGCTCCGAATTAGATTTTTTGACCGGAACACATCATCTGAGGATCTTTGTACGGATAAATATCGTGAACTTTCGAATTTTGTAAATGCACAATTTAAGATTGTGAAGAATATTAAGAAGGAACACACTTCAATTATTAAATTACAAACACAAGGCACTATTCAACTCGAAAAGGTTGAAACGTCGCTAAAATGTGTATTAAATAAACAAATTACGATTGAAAATCAAGATATCATCATAAAAATCTTTGGAAGCGTGGATTCAAGTAAATTAAATGATGCAGAACTGGATGAAGCATTAGAAAGTATCAGAATGGGTGTAGATATTCCTTTTTTCTTCAATGGAGATCCCAATGAATTTGAGGAATTGTTGAATATATCTGACTATACGGGAGATGAGTTTAAAGCCTTAGATAAGACCTATAATCTCTCTTTTGAAGTCAAGATTCTTTCAGAATTAAAAGATAAGATGGTAAGCTTCCCTATTATTTCATATACTTACACAGATGAGGGATACAAAGATTTATATCAAGGGATTAATCTTGTTCCTACTTTTAAAATCAAAAAAGAGTTTAATATTAAGTTTAAATTAGAGGTTAATTGAATTTAATCTGCTTTTAATAACTATAATTAACATTCACCTTCCATAGCATTATATCTCTCTATTTTTCTCTATAAAAATGAGAGGTATATATATAATTTTTCTGCGTGATATATAGACGAAAATTGCCCTTTTAGGTGAAACTTTAAATACTATAATGTCTGATTTAATTGTATAAAAAAACAACTTTGATCTTATAATGAGAAAGAACCTCTATCAATCACCTTCCTGGATGAATTCTGAGATCTCTATCCACGAATTATTAAAGAAGAATAAGTACCTACAAGAAATTAGAAACAGAATAAGAAATAAGAGCAAGGAATAATCCTATCTTTTTTTCTCCTTTTTTATTAAGGAGGTATCCTTATACATCTTAATCTATTGTTAGGAAAAACTTTTAAATCATTACGAGCACATATTAATAGGTTAATTCTTATATATTTCCTAAGTAAATGATATTTAGAGGTTGACAAGTATAGATGGCTAAAAATAAACTGTATACTTGTGAAGAAAAAGTGTGCTGGTATGAGAATGATGATGAGAAATTAAGACAGTGCATTGAAAGAAGCAAGTATGTGAAGGAGATAAGAAGTAAACTGCTTAAAATGAAACAAAAGAAACAAAAGAAACAAAAGAAACATTTACTCACACCTAATACCAAACAAGAATTTATTGAAAAAAAAGTTGAATTGAAAAATTCTTTAAATGAAGTAATAAATTAATATCTCGCCTCTAAATAAGTTCAGAATGACTATTAATGAAAGATTAATTTTCCTTTTTCAAAATACATAAATTCTTAATATCTAATATTCTATAAATTTTTTTCAGGAATTTTGTAAGAAAATACCAAAAATTCATATATTTTATTATAAGAGATTATGAATAATTATTAATAATTGAATTTGAGTTTATATAATAGGGAGAAAAAATAATAAAGTGGTGATTAACTTGTCAAAACGCGATTTATATAAATGTGAGGGAAAAATTTGTTGGAATGATTGTTCGGGAGATCTGAGGAGATGTATTCAAAAAAGTAAATTCGTAAATGAAACCAGAAAGAAATTAATAGAAAAAAGTCCAAATAGATTTAATTTGAAGGATAGGAAAAAATTACTAAAAAAAAGACTTGAAAATAGAGACATTTTGCCTAAGATACGTTAATTCAGATTATGAGTAATTAATCCCTTAAGATTAAATATAATTAATTTCAAAAAAGATGTATTGTCTATCTTAACTTCATTTATGAAATTGAATCAAAAATGAAATTCAATCAAAAATGAAAAATCTACCCAGAAAATAATAGTATATGGAATCAACATTAAGATAAAAAGATTAAGAATCATCAAACCCATATTTTCCTATTAAAGACACGAATCGTACACCTGTAATTTTATCCTTTTTAAATTGATCTCCCTTTCTGGTGATCTTATAGAGATTCTGGGTGTATCTTCTTGAACCCGCAGGAATACACAAAATCCCCCCTTCCTTTAATTGTTGCTTTAAGGGTGGCGGGATGGGCATAGGAGATGCTGCTGTAACTAAGATTTTATCATAAGGAGCTTCTTGAGGATACCCTAATGTACCATCTCCAACAATAACGGTAATGTATTTATCATATCCTGTTCTACGCATATTTTCTCGTGCTTTTTCGGCTAAATCTTCATGGCGTTCAATGGTATAAATATGTCCTGATGTTTTTGAATTATTTGCAGCAACAATTTCGGCGCAAAGTGAGGCGTGATATCCAGATCCTGTACCTACTTCCAGTACCTTATCACCTTTTTTAAGATTAAGAATTTCACACATCATCGCATTCATATGAGGGGCGCTAATAGTCTGCTCGGAACCAATTAATAAAGGTGTATCTACATAGGCAGAATCTTGTACATTTTCCGGAAGAAATTGTTCTCTGGGAACTTTTAACATGGCATTAATAACTTTTTCTTGAGTCAATATTCCTCTTTCTTTGAGGCTTTCTACTAATTGTTTCCGCTTTTCTTCATAATTCATTTAATTATCCCTATTCTGTTTCTATCTATAATGAAGAAGTTACCTAAATTAAAGTTATTTTATAGGAATTAAAGATCCAACTTTACATAGTAATTATTCATAAACTTGGTTTGAATTTATAGCAATAGATTAAAGGTTATTTGTTGCCTTAATTCATTTTCCTAATTATTTTATAGATTTTCTGATTTTATAGATTTTCTGATTTTATAGATTTTCTGATTTTATAGATTTTCTGATTTTATAGATTTTCTGATCGAGATAAAGTGAAATTTGAGAAGTCAAGGAGATATTAAGACTGATGGGAGGATCTCCATTAGTCCTTTTTATGGAGTTCACAGGATTGCCTTCAAATAATAAATTCTTAAATTTCTCGATGATGAATGTGTTTGAGTTTTCAATTATAAACTCATCACCATCTTGTATTTCAATATCTCTTTTCTCAATTAAAATTTCTGCAGTCTTCGTAGCGGTGTGAAAATTTAAAACTTTGCCAATATATTGCTTTTTATATGGCGAAATATTGCCCCTTCTGGTAAGTTCTATATTTTCAGGAGTGGGGTTTTGAAAATAGAATCCCGTATGAAACCCTCGATTATGCACTTTCGACAGTTCCTTGAGCCAATGTGTTACTTTTTCTTGAGTAAAGGTTCCTTCAAGGTAACTTTCTATTGCCTCTTTGTAGCAAGAGGAAACTGTTTTCACATAAAGTGGATCCTTCATTCTTCCTTCAATTTTGAAAACGTCAATTTGAGCTTCAAGTAGTTCGGGGATATATTCAATCATACATAAATCTTTCGCATTGAGAAACATTTGCCCATCATAAATAAATTCATTAGTTTGATCATCAATTACACGCCATTTTCTTCGGCAGGGTTGTATACAGTTTCCCCGATTTGCTGAATAATGCTCAGAATCCCGAATTGTTGCCGAAAAATAACATCTTCCGCTAATTGATGTACACATAGCTCCATGAACAAAACATTCGACTTTTGTGGTATTTAGGCTGCATTTTATTTCTTTTATTTGATTTAATGACAATTCTCGTGCCAAAATAATTCGTTCTGCGCCCAGTTGTTCATAAAATTGTGCTGATACTATGTTTGAAATATTAGCTTGAGTAGAGATATGGAGATTTAACTTATATCTTTTCGCTAATTGAATTGCTGCGATATCATGCACAATAACTCCATCAATATCTGCAATGTTAGCTTGATTGAACAGTTCTTCAATCTCTTCCAATTCAGAGTTGTAAATTAAAATGTTTGTACATAAATAGGCTTTCATCGGGGGAGTGCGGGTATGACAATATGTCACAATATTGGAAAGTTCTTCTTTTCGAAAATTATGTGCTTTTTTCCGCATATTATAGTTATTAACGCCAAAATAAATAGAATCTGGAATAGTTCCGACAAATTTCAAGGTTTTCCAGTCTTGTACGGGAGCGAGTAATTCGGGTATAGGAGAGGAAGCATTCATAAACTTTACAATTGATCTTTATATCTAATAAGTAAAGATCTTAAATTAATTTAAATTCAAAAAAGTGAAGATATCATGAAAGTGGTATTATTTAATGGGAGCGCACGTAAGAAGGGAAATACTGCATACTGTCTTAATCTTGTGATGGAAGAGCTACAAAAAGAGGGGATTGATTGCGATTATGTATGGCTTGGAGATGATATTTTACAAGGATGTACTGCTTGTGGAGCTTGCGCTGAGAATAAAGATGGAACATGTATATTGGCAAATGATAATATGAATGAATATATCGAAAAGATGATCAATGCGGATGGTATCATTCTTGGGTCCCCCACTTATTTTGCTGATGTCTCTGCCAATATGAAAGCCTTAGTAGAGCGAGCAGGGTATGTATGTAGAGCCAGCGGAGACTTATTAAAGAGGAAAGTAGGGGCATCTGTGGTGGCAGTGAGACGAGGTGGTGGTGCTCACGTATTCTCTTCATTGAATTATTTTTTCTTAATAGCACAGATGATAGTTGTGGGCAGTTCTTATTGGAATTTAGGATATGGTCAAGCGGCAGGAGAGGTAAAAGAAGATGAAGAGGGAATTCAAACCTTTAAAACCCTCGGCGAAAATTTTGCATATGTTGTAAAGAAATTACATGTCTAAACTATTACGAAGAACTATCAAATTTTAATTAGAATTATTATTTTTTTTATTTCAAATATGAATTCACCTAGGATCGGCACGGAAGCCCCGTCCTTTAGGGCGGGGAGGAAGTGCCGTTAGATAGTATTAAGTGACAAGATTTAAATACTTGCGTTATCATTATCATTATAAGGTTGAGTTCTAATGAAGTTTTGTAAGACGGCACAGATACAGATCATCGGAGAAAAAGA
>SHMU01000160.1 GCA_008080765.1 Promethearchaeota archaeon
ATTTCTTATTTCTTATTTCTTATTTCTTATTTCTTATTTCTTATTTCTTATTTCTTATTTCTTATTTCTTATTTCTTCACGTTGTTCCTCAAACCAGTCGTCAATTCTTTTGGAGAAGGTTCTCATCCTCGTAGTAAATTCATTCCATCTGTCTGAAAAACGGCGTAAAAATCGCTGCCCCAGGGGTCTGTTGGAATATAATATTTCTTCAATACCTTTTGGGGTCTCAATGTTTAATATGTTAAAGGTGACCAATTCTATTCCAAAATGAGCAAATTCCTCTGTTATTTTTGAAATTACTAAATTGATAATTCTGTCTCGCTGCTCAAGGAAAATATCTCTCATTCCATAATCCTTAAATATATCTCTCAAGGAGGTTAGTAAAGAACTCATAATCCAATCCCTTAAATCTTCAAGGACCCATACTTTTTTTCCCGCAACAATATCATTATAAAAGATTTTGACATCGCTAATTCGTAATTTCATATCTCCTGCTAATCCTACAAGATATCCTTCTCTTGTAGGGATTCCATTTTGTTTGGGGATTTCCCATGGAATATTGAGAAGGGATGTATCAATCCACACGATCTCTGTCCCTTTTATTCTGCCCTCTTCTTTTAGTTCGTACATTCCGCCCTTAAGCACCCCAATTAACTCCCCTTTATTATAAAATAACGCCCGTTCATAATCTTTGACAATAAAAAACCTTTTTTCCTTGATATTCTCTCCTTGTGAAGGAAATTTATACATTAATGGTGCTTGGAGATTGTCTCTTTCTTCTCGCTCCCATGCAACAATTTCTGGATCATAATCTGGTCTTCTGTTATCTTTTTTAGGAATAAAATATTCCATATACATCACCTTTCAAAACTCTATATATGAAATAATTTCTTTACATATTAAAAACTAGTTAAAAATGTTTTTCTTAATTAATATTGTTCAAAAAAAATTGAATTAATTATTCTACTACTATAATTATGCCCTTTAAATGGGAGAAAGTGCACAAAATGAATGTTGCGGCAATCCAGATGAAAGCTGACTTCGCGAATTGGGATAAAAACCTAAAGATAGCAAAACGACTTGTTTCTGAAGCTTTTGCTGAGGGCGCTGAGTGGGTTATTTTACCCGAATTTTTTCCTACCGCAATGGGATTTCATCAAAAGATGGTAAATGCAACCTTTCCTCTCACCGGAAAACCATTACAACTATTAAAATCTTTAGCAGCAAAGCATAATGGAGTTGTGGGAGGCTCCTTCTTAGCAAGACGGCGAAATGAGTGTTATAACACGTTTGCACTCGTTTTTCCTGATGGAACTGCTCATTTTCATGATAAGGATCAACCAACAATGTGGGAAAATTGTTATTATATCGGAGGGAAGGATAATGGAATATTTACCATAGAAGCAGCTAACATAGGCATAGCATTATGTTGGGAATTCATACGAACCCGCACGGCAAAACGATTAATAAATAAAGTCGATTTCGTAATAGGAGGCTCTTGCTGGTGGACATTGCCTGAAAAACGAGTACCTGGATTCCCTAAAAAACTCCATAATAGAAATATTGAAATCATGAGAAATACACCCGCTAAACTCGCAAAAATGCTTGGAGTACACGTGATTCATGCCGCTCAAGCAGGTGACTTTGAATGCAACATGCCATTAATGCCATTTTTCTCCTATAAGTCATATTATCTAGGAGAGACACAAATAGTTGATGGAAGCGGTCACATTCTTGCTCGCATGAAACCTGAAGAAGGAGAGGGCTTCATCATGGCTACAATTGATCCAAAAAGAAAATGGACTCCCTCAGAACCCATTCCTAATCGGTTTTGGATTCCAAATCTACCATTCCAACTGCGTTTGATTTGGTGGTATCAAAATCAACACGGAAAATGGTATTATCGAAGCAAAACCCGCCCTTATTAAAAGAAGCATCTTAAATCTTAAATAGGTCAATATCGCGGAGTAGGAGTATTGGTATGATCTAGAATTATATAAATAATTGGAAGTGAAGATTAATTACAATCCAAACCTATGTTTTTAATATACACTCTTATACGCTTTACAAAAGATGTGATGAGATATAACAGATGTAGGAATAGAACCGACCTATACTGGAAAAAATGAAGATCTAAAATTTATTGTTCCTAAGGAACTTTTTAGTATGAGTGCCAGTCCTGCAGAAACTGTAAGTAGAGATGTGGCAAAAAAATTCAGCAAGTACTTACGGGGAACTTTTAAGGGCTTTCAGAAAACCCGTAAAACCAAATACAACAATGAGCATAATACCAAAACTGAGACAACCGCTCTTTTTTGGACGGAATTTGAGCAAAAAGCAAAAAACTTGGGAGTAGATTTAATCGGATATACTAAAGTTGATGAAATATTCGTGTTTTATAATCTGAAAATTTACGGTAAAAATGCTATCGTATTGGGTATGGAAATGAAATGGGAGCATATTAAAACCGCACCAAGTGCCATTTGTGAAATAGAAGTCTTTCGGGTCTATAAAGAATTGGGAGATGTGACTATTGAATTAACGGAATATCTAAAAGAAAAAGGATATAAAAGCGAAGCACATCACCCCTTCGGAGGTAAATTATTGTTTGGACCACATGCTGTCTCTGCAGGCTTAGGGGTACTGGGGCAGAATGGATTAATTATTACACCCCAATTTGGCCCGAGGCAAAGATGGAGCATCATCACCACTGATGCCGAACTTCCCAAAACGGAAAAGAAAAACTTGGATTCCTTGCAAGAGTTTTGTGAGAAATGTGGAGCGTGCATACGAGAATGTAAAGGCAATGCAACCTATAAAAATCCCCTCACATATGAGAACTCTCCTCATATCACTCATATTAACAGATCTAAATGTATTCAATCTATATTAGAGAATACATACTGCAGCTATTGCCTAAAAATATGTCCACAAGGTAAAAAGACTTAATTTCGAGAAAAATGGCACACTATTCAAATAATTTGAGCTAAATGTTTATTTTAGCTCTTGGTATATAATATTTATTTATATTGAAAAAACGAAACCCTCTTATTCTCCAGTTTTCACTTATGAATCCCTCATTGAATATAATAGTAAAAAATTCATAGGAATAACTATTGATCTATATAGATTTCTATTCTCGATTGGTTATTAAAAATTTATCATACACCCTCAGGAACACGCCACATTTAAAGGTGGAGATGAATTGAGGGCTCTTTTTTTGAACAAAAAAAATCAGAATACAATCATACTTTAAACTATTTAAGTAATGATTTGTTCTATTAGATCATAGATGAGTAAAGCCCTTAACCTTCTTTACCAAGGGCTTCTCGAGGTAGTTTCCAAGATCCCATTCATGATCATCCATGATGATACTACCATAGGGAATACGAGGCGTCATGCCTCTTGAGAGACCGTAAGACCTGTCAATATCCTTTGGGATTTGTATGGGCATATTCTAAACAAAGAGGAAACTCCTGCACGAAGGAAGGAGTAGTCCAAATTCATAAATATCTAAATTATTATTGAATTATATGAAAAGAGATGGAAACATTCTAATGAATGAGTTGGAAAAAACATTATTAGGCACTATTGACAATATGAAAGAGGAAATTATCCGATTTCATCAACAATTAGTACAAATCCCCTCGGAAAATCCTCCTTCTCAATATAAAGAGATCTCCAAGTTTACGAAAGCGAAAATGGAGGAATTGGAGCTAAATCCTAAAGTCAAAAGAAACAATGTTATTGGAGAGCTCGGTAAGGAAAATGAGAATAATCTCATTTTTTACGGACATTTGGATACGGTAGAGGCTTTTGATGGGTGGTCAAAGGATCCTTTTGGTGGGGAATTGATTGATAATAAAATCTATGGTCGAGGGTCCTCCGATGATAAATCATGTATAACTGCAGAATTGTTTGCCGCAAAAGCTTTAAAAGTCGCAACCATAGATCTCAAAGGAAAACTAACCATTGCTGCCGTTGTAGACGAAGAGACTGGTGGCCTTCGGGGAGCAGAATATTTACTCGATAAAGAAATTATTTCTGGTAATGCATGCTTGTTAGGAGACTCTCCGGCAGAAAATCCGATCGGATATACTGGAGGAGCTATTTTTGCTACCTTTATCGTTAAGGGTAAACAATCTCATGGAATGAATGCTCCTGACGTGCCGGAGCCTTACCGCAACGAACATTCGGGAATTAATGCCATACAAAGAATGCTCCCGCTCATGAATTTTCTTTTTGACCTCAAAAACGAGCTTAATCAAGAAGAAACCAAATATCCGATGCCTCCTGGATGCCCTTCCAGAGTAAGCGATATAAATTTAGCTGAAATTCATGGAGGAAATAAAATTTCAATTGTTCCGGGGAAATGCTATTTACATTGCAGTATTAACACCATCCCCGAGCAAAAGGTCGGTCCCATTAAGGAACGAATCCTAAATTATGTAGATCAAATGAAAGAAGAAGATCCTCTGTTAGACATAACCGTCCAGATGCCAATTATATTTGAACCGGGATTAGTCGATGAAACCTCTCCTTTTGCCCGTAGCGTCCAAAAATCTGTAGAAACTGTGTATGGAGAAAAGCTCGCATTTGCAACATTCATTCCGACAACTGATGCTCATTGGTTTCAAGAACAAGGGATTGAGACCATCTTGATCGGCTCCATCAGACCCGAAAACAAGGTTCATGCAGCAGATGAATTTGTGTATGTCGAAGATTTAATTCGTCTAACAAAGATTTATGCTTTAACGGCATTTCATTTTCTCAAATAGAATAGCTCTTCCCAATTATTGCATCAATAATGGTAGAGCAAAGCTCTAATAAACGATACTTCTATGAAATGTAGAATTTTTACTTCTATATTTTTATATTTTCATATTTTCGATGAAAAGAAGAGATATTTCTTCTTTCTTATATTAAGTCAAAAGAATGTTTGAGCAAAAATATATTAAGAATTCTATGTTATTTATTAAAGTGAATACAAATGGGTATTGACTGGCAAAATATTAAGAGAAATGGAAAACCCGAAAAGGAACAAAAAAACGAGATAAATAAACCTTTTAACTCTTCTCTAAAAGGAAATCCACTGGAGCGAGAGTTAGCAGAAAAAAGGGACGAACTTGCACATAAAGAGAAACAGATAGATTCGCTTAGCAAAGAATTAGATGAAATGAAGAGAAAAATCGTGGAGAAAGAACGTATAAACGAGGATTTAACCGCACAAGTAAAGGAAATGACGCAAAAATTGGAGTATTATGCAACTCAAATGGAATGCCTCGATGAAAAAGTAAATGAACTCTCCACTCTCTCGCAAGGATCAACTAATGAAAGGACTTTGCTCAAATCAATGCTGAAAGAAACGGAAGAAAAGCTGGATGATGCCTATGAAATTATTAGAAAAAAAGATGCCCTTATCAAGGAATTGCGAGCAACATCAAAATCTCCTCAAGGAATAGAAACTCAAACCCACCTCTCTACTACGGCATCAATATCAAAATCAAAACCGATTTCTGCCCCCAAAAATACTCCTAAACCCGTGTCGGAACGTCTCTCTTCATCCTATCCCAAGCCCTCGGACCTTATTAGTTCAGATCCATCATCCTCATCCTATCCCAAGCCCTCGGACCTTATTGGTTCAGATCCATCGCCCTCATCCTATCCCAAGCCCTCGGACCTTATTGGTTCAGATCCATCGCCCTCATCCTATCCCAAGCCCTCGGACCTTATTGGTTCAGATCCATCGCCCTCATCCTATCCCAAGCCTTCGGACCTTATTGGTTCAGATCCATCGTCCTCATCCTATCCTAAACCTTCTGATCTTGCAACCCTTAAATCACCATCTCCACCCGCAAATAACACTCCAACACCTCCTAATCCCAAGCCTCTTGTTAATACGAGCGATAGACTTACAGAGACACCAAAGCCTCCCGTTTCTATACCATCAACACCTCCTAAACCTGCTAATACCCCATTAACACCAGCAGCACCTAAACCTCCCCTTAGATCAGAATCTTATGATCCCCCTCCCAGACCTATAAATCCATTAACACCGCCACCCACATTAAACGATCCCTTAGAGGTGCAAAAATCAATTGACAGAGTTTGTTGCCCCCATTGCTCAGCGCACGGGCGAGATTTGAAATCAATGGAAGATAGGTCAAAAGTATTAATGTATCAAGGGTTTATGAAAATCTACGCGCGCAAATACGTCTGTAAGAAATGTGGATTTGAGTTCTAAGTTAGCCCTTTTTTCTGATGAGAGCTTTTTCCTTTTCTTATTCCTTTTAGAAGTTATGCAATAGCCATAGTTCTATTTGAGATGAATTGAAATGGTTATTAGAAATCAATAGTTCTTTTGAGCACAATAACCGTTAAGATTAGTTCAGCTAACTGCTATAATTTTGGGTCCTCTCAAAATTGCTTTGTTTATCTTTCTCTTTTTATCAATGGTTATTATCTCCTACAAATTTAAGAAAATTAAGGATAAAATTTATATTTGCAACTATCCCTTATTGAATTGACTTAATTATGGTAATAGACTGGACAACTGCACAAGAAAACCCTGAAAAAAAACAAAAAGTCGATGGCAAAACGCTATTGACATTACGAACCGCACGACATGATCTGGAAATGAAAATAAAAGAAACTATCAACAAACTTGGTTTTACTCAAGAACGATTGGAAGAAACTGAGAACAAATTATCTGAAGAGAAAAGAAAATCTGATGAAAAAGAGAAAGCAAATGCCGACTTGAGATTGCAGGTAAAGGAACTCATGCAAAAACTAGAAGTGTATGCTGTCCAAGTAAAAACCTTGGAAAATCAAGTCATTGAATTATCATCACATTCCAAGGGCTCGAGCGAAGAGCTCAAAATTCTCAGAGAAGAGCTAAAGGAATCAAATCAAAATCTGAAAGAAGCCTATAAGACAATCAACAAGCAAGAAGGAAGAATTTCAGCGCTCACCGCTCAGTTAGCAAAAAAAGAAAGAATTAAAACCGACTCCTCCCCCGAAGAAGATCCTCTAAAAGAGCAATTAGAAAAATCACATAATCTTCTTAATAAGAACGCGGAACAATTAGCACAATTTCAAAAGGAACTACAATTAAAATCAGAGGAATTAAAAACTACAAAGCAGCTCTTAAAGGAATTAGATAGCATTATCAATAATAAGGACCAAAATATTTCAAACCTCCATTCAGAACTGAAAGATAAGTCCGAGACGTTAAAGACAGTTATCTACCAGTTAGAAAGCAAAGGGCATCCTATCGAAGAAATTATGGAGCCCACCTCTCCAGAAGCGTCTTTCACCGATACATCCTCGCAAGAACGAATCCATTGCCCGAAATGCGGGGCATTTGGACGAGACCTTAAAGATGAGATAGATAAGTCTCGTGTAATTCGTTATCAAGGGCAAACAAGAATTTATGGTCACAAAAGGGTATGCAAAAAATGCGGTACGGAATTTTAGCCCTAAAATAAGCTAGTTATTTCAAGACCAAATCTTAAACCTTAAAAGAGAACATAATAAGTGACATATTCTCTCATTTTTAGCTAAACTAATCTAAAAAAATATGATTAAATTTTTAAAAATTATTATTTTGTCAAAGATTGAATGGAATATAGAGCTGGTACTAATCTTATTACAAAAAATGAGCTCGTTCAAGATTTATGATACCCAGAATATTGATGGCGCCTTTTACCCATTAGCTTATAATTTTTTATGCTATATTGTTAATATTCTATATAGAAGAAATAATATAAATTAACCTATTCAACTGAAAACTGATTATTTTAAGAAAAATTGAAAAAAGAGGAGAAGATTTATATGGCACAATAACATCTTAAATATGACTCAATTATGACAGAGAATAGACGGCAATATATGACACATAGAATGTTCTTATAATCCTAAAGTAATATGAATAGAGCGAAACCTTAAAATTTAAAGACTGCAATAAAAGGATCAACCGAATTCTTATGTAATTCATCATTTAAAGACTTCTAAAGATATTGATTCACATTATCTAAATATCAAACAAAAAGTGATGAAGAGTGCATTGTAATATAAATGCAACGATCATTTCTATAAAAAAATTCCTATGAAGGAATAAGAAGAAAAGTTGTATTTAAAAACACAAAAATGAGTGATTAAAGAATGAGTTTTGATATAGATTGGCAAGACATTAAAGAAAAACCAGAAAAGAAAATAAAAATTAGTGGTTCTGCTTTGTTGACTTTGAAAGAAGAAAAAAACAGCCTCAAAAAAGAGCTTTCTGAAACACAAAATCAGCAGTCCAAGGCAGAAAAAAAAATCTACACTTTAGAGAAGGAACTGTATGAAACACAACGCAAATTGGAAGTGAAAGAAAAAATTATTGATGATTTGCACGCACAAATCGAAGAATCAAACGAAAATATTACTGGATATACCCAAAAGATCAAAAACCTAGAAGAAAAGATCCTTGAACTAAGGAAGTCTTCAGAAAAAACCAAAGATGAACTGGCTCAAGTATCTGAGGAGCTCCAGAAATTCAAGCAAACTATAGATGAGACCAACTCTCTGCTCGAAGAGAACGATTTGACAATCAAGAAAAAACATAATCAAGTCTTACAGTTTACTCAAAAATTAAACGAGTCCAACGATCTCATTCGGAATTTGAATAATAAACTGCAAAATCTTAATAATCAGCTTTCAGAAATTTCTCAAGAGAAAAAAAGCCTCCATCTTGAAATAAAAAAAGTTAAAAAAAGAATTAAACAAAAAAATGCCATAATAACCGAAAAGGAACGTATCATCTCCGATTTAAATGCAAAAATGAAGGAACAGCAAGAAGAGCAACACAAACATCAAAAAATCCTTAAAGAAAAAGAGCGTAGAATTTCCAATTTCCGCAAGATCGCGGAAGATAAGTCCAAGGCATTAAAAGATATTATTTTTAAAATGGAGAAGACAGGTCACCCCTTAGAAGAGATAGAATCTCTTGCAGCTCAGATGGAAGATGCACAAGAAGAAAAACCCATAAAACCCGTGAAAAAGATACGGAAAGTAAGAAAAGACCGAATAGAATGCCCCCAATGTGGTTCCTCAGGCAGAGATATCCTTACTACTGAGGACAAGACAAAAGTTATAACATATTTAGATGCTACTCCGATGTATGGACAAAAAAGAGTCTGCCGCAAATGTGGATATGAATTTTAGCTAAATTTTGGCTCTCTAAGTAGATCCTAGGCACAAATGCTGATGAATAGAGGATAATAGTTCAACCAAGTAATACGAGGTAGAGGATTTTATGAGAGAATACTAGTTTCGTTAATAATTTAAAAAATAAATTTATTAATTCAAA
>SHMU01000161.1 GCA_008080765.1 Promethearchaeota archaeon
TGAGGCGATCCGAAAGTGCAAAGTTATAAATCAAGCGGCATTTCTCCGATAAATCCCACAGGAGTTCTAATTGATCTACTGTGGGATAAATCCGAATTTTTTGGGTTAATTGCACGTTCTCTTCTCCTTGCAAGGGTCTCTTTCTATACTCATGTATAGTATGCGAGGTATTTAAAAGGAAGGGGTCCGTTACTTTAGTGATGTATAATGCGGAAAATCTCACCCACAGCATAAACCATGGAGATGCTCTACGAAATTCATCCCCTCCATGAATGGAGGGGACTTCTTTCGCAATTAGTTAAAACGATACAGATTCACGCGCAATTAGATTTTCAATAAATTCTATATAAACTGAATAATTAGAATCCATAATTAAGAATAATTAAAGAATATATCTTGTATACGAGATTAGTAAAATGTCTGCTACAAATATGGGTTATGAAGAGCAAGTAAATAAAATTGAGAATATCGTTAATTCACCGATAAAAAAGTTCAAATCGGATGAATTGAAAGCAATCGCCGAACGATATGAAAAAAATCACCCCAAATCTAAGGCTGCCTTCGAACGGGCGAAAAAAATCATTCCGGGAGGTGTTGAACATAATTTAGCGTTCAACTGGCCATTTCCTTTAGAAAGTAAAAAGGTCTGGGATTGTTACATGCAAACCATCGATGATATAATACTTACCGATTATCTTATGAATGGAGGCCCTATTATTTTAGGACATAACTACAAACCACATACTGAAAAAGTTGTAGAAGTAATTGAAAAATATGGGTCTTGCCATGGAATTACACATGAATATGAATATATGGCCGCAGAGCAATTGCAAAAACATTTTCCTTCGTGTGAGAAAATCCGTTGGCTTCAAAGCGGTACCGAAGCAGATATGCTGGCGCTGCGTATAGCACGTGTATATACAGGGAAAAATCATATCATCAAGTTTGGAGGACATTATCACGGATGGAGTGATCAGCTTGTTTATGATTTACATGTTCCCGGAACTATGCGTATGGAATCCCACGGAATCCCCAGAAATATTTACAAATATATCACTTCTGTTCCTCCAAATGACATTGATGCTCTTAGAAAAGAATTTAAAGAGAAGAGACGAGTGGCGGCAGTAATTCTTGAACCAATGGGTGGTGAATCTGGAGCAATTCCGGTAAGACCGGGTTTTAACAAAGAAGTGGAAGAATTATGCCGCGAAAACGACGCTCTGTTAATTTCTGATGAAGTTGTATGCGCATTTCGCCTTGATATGGGTGGAGGACAAGCATATTTCGGTTATGATCCCGATATTTCTGTATTCGGGAAAATTGTGGGACATGGATATCCCTCGGCAGCCGCAATTGGTGGTCGAGCTGATATTATTGATACAGTGGCGGCAGGGGTTGGGGGGGGCTCCAAAAGAGCGTACTCGGGAGGCACCCTCGCAGCCAATCCGTTAACATGTGCCGCAGCTTATTGGGCAATCAAATTTGTCGAAGAAACAAATGCCACTAAAATTGCTGGAAAGGCAGCAACCCGCTTATCAAACGGCTTTAATGAAATATTTGAAAAGTATAATCTTCCTTGGTTCTCTTATAATTACAATGCTACGGTTCATTTCCATACGAGCTGCGTTTTTGGCATCGATATTACGGATCCAACTCAAGCCCCTTCAATTAAAGGGCGAAAAGAATTTATGGAAAAAATGGGTGCCGCATTAATAGACCAAGAACTTATTTCGGTTGCGGGCTCTCGATTCTATACTTGCATTCAACATACCGATGAGATTATAGATGAAACCCTCCAAAAAATGGATATCATCTGTCAGAAAATAGAATAAAGCTATTTATTATTACCTTTTTTATTATATTTTTATTTACCTTCTTGATTTTACTCTTTCATTTACAAATTGATAATTCGGAGATATCAAGACTAAAAAACCAAGAACTATATTTTAAGAAAAGTGTAAATTCATTGTAATGAGAGAAAGAGGAGTAAAAAAAACTATAAATTATGCAATTAATTAAAATCATTTAAAAAATAGAATTAGCAAGATAACTCAATTTATCTTAAAAAATCATTTTGTATTTATACTTTCGAGGAGATTAATTTAATTCAAAAGAAATGAAGAAGTTTGCTTATGTTTATTAAACAATTAGGATTACAAAAAGATGTGCTATTAAAGAAAGTGGCAATTATTACTGGTGCTGGTAGAGGTATTGGGAAAGAACTTGCAAGAGCATTAGCGTGGTTAGGAGCTCATGTCATAATAGCAGAACTAAATTCTACTGGTAAAGAAGTAGAGGATATAATTAACAGAGAAGGAGGTAAAGCCTCATACATTCAAACAGATATTTCTAAAGAGAGTGATGTGCTCAATCTTGAAACACAAATTATTGACCGATTTGGTACAGTACATATCCTTGTAAATAATGCAATTATCTATACAGCGGGCTCTATAAATGATCTTCCAATGGAAGCATGGGATAATGCCTATAAAGTAAATATCCGCGGTGCAGTCTTTGCTATAAAGACCTTTCTTCCTTATATGCTACAACAAGATGAGGGAACAATTGTAAATGTGACCTCTGCAGAAGGAACACCCTATATGGCACCCTATTTCGCAAGTAAGGCTGCTTTAGCATCTATTGCAGAATCTTTAGCAGCAGAATTAGATAATACAAATATTTCCGTTTTCACTTTCGGTCCCGGAATGGTTGATACGCCGGGTATCCAAGAGGCAACCACCTTACTTGCACCTAAATTTGGAATGTCCGAAGAGGAATTTCAAACTATGGGAGTAAATCCGGGTTATGAGGGATTAATGCCTGCAGAACATTGTGCGGCAGGTTGGGCATATACCATCGTACATGCGAAAGAATATCACGGAAGAATCGCCGATCCTTTTGGTCCTCTCTTAAAAATGGGTTTAATTACCCAAAAATCGTCCAAAGGCACTGCTTCAGTAGATAAAATTTCCAATGAAGAAAAAACAGTATTTATTAAAGATACAAAGAAGGAATTGGATGTAGTAAAAAACATTCTTAGTTCGGTGAAAAAAGAAACTGATGAATTAAGTCTTTTTGCAAGAAGATGGATGAGCAAAACCTTTTCCAAACGATGTGGTTTGACTATTGAATCATTTATACAAACTCTAAAAGAACTTGAGCAGAACTTAAATGATCCCTCTTCCAATTTTTCTTGGCATTTACGATGTCTCAAACAATTGGCAGCTCATTTCAAACAAAATATTGAGGATGCAAAGGGGTGGATAAAAGATCCAGATGAGCTGGAAATTGCCATCGAAACATTACATTATCGTGAGAACGCTGTTCTGTTATTAATCGATAAACTTGAGCAATTAGAATCTTTGATTTGAATTCACTTCTTCCTTTGTTTTAACAATAAAAAGATGCAATTAAACTTTTGGAGAAAAGTAATAGTCGTTCACCTCAAGAAAAATATGAGAGCCCCCGGGGGGGATTGAACCCCCGACCGTTTGATGGCTTTTTAAAACCAGTAGAATGATGATAAATACAAGTCAAACGCTCTACCGCTGAGCTACGGAGGCAATAAAAAGTTCAAATCAACTCTTTACTATAAAAAACCATCAATTCTAATTTAATTTTTTGGTTTTTGTTTAGTTTTCAATCATAATTGGAAAACTAAATGCAAAATGTTAAAAATGAGCTTTTCTTCTTTTTAATTCGAAAAGAAAGTTCTTTAAAAATAAAACATTATAAAGGAATAATATAGGATAATTCTAGAGGAATATTAATGCCAACGAAAGAAGAAATTACAGAACTTGCATACAGAAGATATAAAAGTGGTGAGAGTTATGAGAAGAGCGTGTGGTACCTGGCGTATTTCACGGAAAAAATCAAAACTAATATTCGGGATTATAATAATTCAATTAAACCCTTGCAATCAGAAAATCTCATTTTGTTATTGAATGAAAATGTGAATGGATCTCTTTTTGAGCCCGATGAAGAGAAAGTAAGGGAGTTAGCAGAAAGAGTTTACTCCGATCATCCCGAGAAAAGCAAACTCCACTGGTTCATAGCAGAAAAAATGCTCCTATTAGAAGAAATAGAGAATATCATTCGCAAAAATTATGATGAGCCAGAAATAAATGATAATAATTCTGAATAGCAGCTCATTTGTTCTCATTAATTTTTTTAAGTAATATACTCTTTTCATACTAAAAGCACATTTAAATTGAGGCAAAAGTTAAATGGCTTCTCTTAGATCTTAAAAAATAATATGCAGATAAATATATTAAAAATAAAAATAGCTAAAATACCCATCAGAATATATTCTCACTCTATTATAGAAAAATTCCCATGAAAATTGAAAACATCAATAGTGTTAAGAAATTTATTAGCAAAATGGTTCCTGAGTTAAAGGATGATGAAGTACTGATTTATTTTGTTTTTGTAAGAAAGAAATATTGTCCCGAGGTAAAAAATCATCATCAGATGGTATTTAGAAATATTTTACGAGATAATAGCGTAGAATATATTCTGCACAAAATCAAAAAAATACCCGATGAATTCATAGATTACAAAACAAACATCTCTTATAAAAAGAATTGCTATAGCACATATATTGATTTAATTCCTAAATCCACATTGAAGGCGTTCATAAAGTTTCAAAAGGAAATGACCGATTTAATGTATCAATCTTTTAAGAATAAAGAACTTTTGAGTGAATTCTCGAAAATCAAAGCAAAATTATTGTCAAATATTCATAAAAGTAGTTCGAGAAAACCTTATATAATGATTGACATTGATACAAAAGAAGAAGATATTATAGATAATGTTTTAGAAAAAATTGTGGACAGACCAGAATGGATTTCTGAAACTCGTGGAGGCTATCATTTGATTTATAAAAAAACTTCAGAGACTTGCAAGGTTATATATACAGAGCTTATTACTGATAAGTCGTTTAAAGAAGTTATCGAGGTAAAGTCGGAAGTCATGACTCCAATACCAGGATTATTACAAGGTGGTTTCCTAGTGAATGGTTTAGAATGCTGAGAAAGGCAGTAACATCTAAGAATCTGAGATCCTCTACTCTTTTTAGTTTAAGTAAGGCTTAAATATCAATTCACCATTTTTGATATTATTCAATTACAAAAAATTAATTACTATGTCAGAGGAAGAACAACTTTTAAACGATTTATCAGCTCAAGATAAGCTACTACGTATAACAAAGACCATTAGCGAGGAAGAAATCCCCGAAATAGAAGAGAGAAAATTTTTCTTGGACAGATTAGTATTAGAAAAAAAACATATTTTTGGCTATTTAATTCCTGTATTACTAGTTCTCGTTCTATTTGCTCTAGGATTATTCTTAGGAATCTATACGACACCATGGAGTTCAGGAACTTCTGCAGCAGCTCAAGCCGCTTATACATTCTGGGTGACCTTTATTCTTATTTGTACCTATCTGCTAAATTGGTTAGTTTGGGCAATTAACAATGTTGTACAAGAAGCAAATGAAATGTTAGATATTAGCGAAGAGAAGCATAAACGAATTCTCAATCTAATGTTTGGCTGGCTTGGCATTATTATGTCCTTTCTTATTGCACTTCCGTTTATATTATATGATATTACAGGATTTGGAACTGAAGAAGGCTGGTTAAATGATGTATATCTCTCAGGAGAGGAATGGTATCCTGGCTCTGAGAGTAATCCTTATGGATTGGGCTCCATCATTTGGTTGATTGTATGGGGAATTCCTTGGTTGTATTTTGGGTCATTTGTTTGGCTTTCTAGTACTTTTTTAGTATATATGAATATTCTCAAAAAAGCCAACTGGCGATTGGGAATTCAACGGGTGGTCAGAGAAAAACAATATAAACGTCTCCTTACATTGTCTATTGCTACCTTTGCTCCATTCGCACCTTATCTTGCAATTAAATTAATATTTCAAATCTTCTATTTGCCTTGGTGGAGTGATACTATTGGTACCTATCTATTATTTGGTATATTTATTATAGGAGTAGTTGGTGCCCCAATCATAGTGAGTAAAGATGTCAAAAGTGAAAAAATAGAAGTCCTAAGAAAGTTGCAAGATATTGGCAGCAACTACTTCGATACAGCAGTAAGAAAGATTTATGCTGGTGAGCAAGTCGATAATGAGACCCTATTAAAAGCAACTATCTTACAACTGAATTATAAAGAGACGGTAGCCATCCTAGAAAAAAAAGTACTTGATAAATACTTAACTAGAAAAATTCTTATTGCGCTAATCGCTCCGGTGCTTTCGATTTTAATAAAGTTCGTCATTGGAGGGTCTTTAGCGTTCTAATTTAGCAATAAATTCTTTTTTTCTTTCTCTTCTTTTTTTTCCTTTTCCTACTTTACTTATATTGATGATTAACACTTTAAATTCAGATTTTTGTCCGATTATGTTAAATACAAAAGAGCCATCTAAATAGAGCAACCAAATTACTTTTAATGAACATAACATATATTATAATTAATCAACTTAATATGAATTATGGATAATCATGACTGCTGAAATCCAACCCCTAAAAAGAACCCTTCCCCCATTATTAGAAGAGGGAATTATTGTATTTTGTGGCGCGGGCATTTCTATCCCCCCTCCAAGTTGTTCTCCCTCCTGGTGGACACTCACGGAAGAAATACTAGAAGCATTTTTCGAAAGAGTCCCCGATGAATATAATCTCCCAAAAGACATTATAATCAAGGATCCTGAAAGAACACCAGAGGAGGTTTTCGAAACGTTCTCTTACATCTTAGATGAGAGATTATTTAAGGCTTTTGAAGCATTAGATGTTGGAGATCCGAACGCCACTCATTATGCTCTTGCTCGTTTAGCGAAACACGGTATATTAAAAGCTTGCTTTACTACCAATTTTGACTTATATTTAGAACGAGCATTGAAAGAGGAAGAGGTAGAGTATGAATTATTGGTTGAAAATAGTGAATATGAACGCTTTTTTGAGAAAAATCTTAAAAATTATCAATTTAGTGATAAATTTATTTTATGTAAAATTCACGGAACAATAGACCGCCCAAATACAATTGTAAGTGTTGCCTCTGCCTATAAAAGTGCCAAAGGATTTTCCCCTCCGAAAGGATCCCTATTTGAGTATCTTATTGAGAAATATCCCTGTGTGTTTTTAGGATATTCCGGTTGGGATTTTAACCATTTAAACTACAGAAGGTTTTGGGAAAGAGTAGGTCCAAAAGTAAAGAAGATTCTATGGAATAACCGTCCAGGCACGGAAGAGTCCCCAAATCTAAATGATATATTTAGAAATTGTTGGTCTCAATTTCAATTTACAGAAGGAGAGCTTCCAGAACAACTTTTAGATGCAATAGAGCACCTTTCAGATAAGAGAATTATGATTAAAGATCTTACAGAAATATTAATAGATAATCCTAATGAACATTTTTCAAGTACTCAAGAAGAAAGAATGAATTATTTCGATAAGTGGGTCACTTCATTCCCTCAATCGCATATGCTTGGGTTAGTAATAACTGAAAGCCAAAAGTTCTCCACTACCTATAGAGAATTTATGAAAAAAACACTTGAATATACTAAAGATCTGGATGCAATTTCCTATGGCGCGGCAAATCAAATGCAAGAACTTTCTAAACAATATAGTGAGGGAAAAATATCGCTTGAAGAGTATCAACAAAAAATCTTTGAATTTTCGTTTAATAGTGCGCTAAATTACATTCGAAATGAGTTTAAACCTAAAGTAAGAGAAATCATCGAGCAAAATAGATTTCCGGGTATAACAGACAACTCTATGGAGGTATTAACATTTTTAAATGCCTTAATTGCTACTTCAAGATATTATCAACTTGATGCTGCTCTCAATAAAGCAGTAGAATATACCTGTAACCTACAATCATTAAAGAATCAACAGTCTAATGATGCATTAGCGGATCAAATTATCTTAGGATTAAAACTACAACTTGAGCGTCCAAATACAAATCAATGGAAAAAATATGTAGATTTAATGTACAAAGAGAAAGATAAATATCTTGCGGGTGAAATAGATTATCAAGAATTCAATACGAATTGTACAACTATTAACCAGAAAGCAGTATATGAGTTAATGGGGATGACCGTGGATATCTTTGAATTATTAGACAAACAAGTTGACGCAACTGCTAAAAGTACTTCATTAAAAGATTTTGAAGATCAAGCGGGCGCCTTAGCAATTACCATTATGCAAATGGCACCTTATATGAGTACAAAATTTAATCAATCACAAACTTATAAAGATTTGCTTGAGGCATTAAATCAACATCGACTTCCTAAAGATCAGAGAGATCCTAATAAAGTGGTTAAAGAAGATATGCTTAAGGAGATTGATGGATTAATTCGAGAACCATTCCAACCTGTAGTCGAAATAGCACAAAAACAGAGTAAAATGGTTTCTATATTAATGGAGATGTCCTTTCTTTCTATTTGGATACAAGCTGTTCAATATCTCGATCCAGTGGGCGTCGAAGAATATCAGCGGATGTGGGATGTAGGAGAATATCCAAAACGATTCTGTCCGAAAGTAATCTATGACTATTTAAAACAAAACCTTTTGGCTTGGTTTGATGAAGCCTTAGAGGAGTTGCCAGCGAGATATGCTCAAAAATTGTGCGGAAACATCGCAATAATGGGAGAAATGGGTAATGATCTGGAATTATGCAAAAAGGCAACCCTAAAAAGTCTAGAATTAAGCGAAAATATGGTGACAGAAGCTACACCCGAAAATATCCCGGGAAATTTAGCTGCATTTTATGAACGTGAAGGAGATACAGAGAATGCCCTCAAATATTATAATATATGTCTAGATGCTATTCAAATGCGTTATCCACCTATATGGTCAGATGCTATCGTATATAGAACAGCACTTCTCTTAAAGAATAAAGGTAAGAAAGCCAAAGCTTTGGAGATTTTGGGAAAATACCACCCCTCATTCAGGGGAAATGCGAGTTCTATTGTTCTTGTCTCTAGAAAAAAGGGAGAATTGCTCGCCGAAGAATTAGCACAAGAGTTAGGGTATGTTGACGCAAAAGCTGCTGTTAGCACCATATTAGGCTAATCCTAGTATTTATATTTATATCCCATCTTTTTAATGTAAGAAATCATTTAAAATAATCATCTCTTTTATTTCTTATAAATACTATTTTAAAAGAATTTAACTAATTGCGAAAGAAGTCCCCTCCATTCATGGAGGGGATGAATTTCGCAGAGCATCTACATGGTTTATGCTGTGGGTGAGATCTTCCGCATTATACATCACTAAAGTAACGGACCCCCTCCTTTTAAATACCTCGCATACTATACAC
>SHMU01000162.1 GCA_008080765.1 Promethearchaeota archaeon
TTCTCAATCTTAATAATTTTAATAAATAATAAAATAAGTGAACTTTAAAATCTAATTATTAAAGGTTTAAAAATTCTAAAATAAGCATATCGCAAAATATAACTCCCCGACACATAAGCCCGCTATGTTTAAGCTCTAATCATTCACGCTCTTATATTTTAACTTTTTTTTTCCTTCCTTTTTGCTTCCTTTTTGCTTTTTTTTGCTTCTTTTTTCCTTTTTAGTGATTGTTCTTATGGTATTTCTCCATGTGAGACTTGTTTTTCTTTAAAAGTTAAGACAACTATTACCATTGGTAATTAGATCGTAACTCAAGTTAAGAGATCTATTAACTTAGATAGTTAACATAAATATTAACTAAGTTAACACGAATATTAACTCCCCTCTCAGGTGAAGAAATAATGACAAACAGCATTAATTAAAGGTTAATTCATTACCAAAATCTATTCTATACCTATGAATAATGAAACACAAAAGACAAAAGACAAAAGACGAAAAAAGACAAAAAAAGACAAAGAACAAAGACATTAAACAAAAAATAAAAAATAAAAAGGTGAAAATCTCAAGTACTCGTCTGAGATCTTTTGAGAAATTCTTCATTCACATTTTCTTAAGCTCATCCTTCCTCAATAATTATAAGGATATCCTTAGTATTGTATCGTTTGAGCCCTATATGGAGAGCCCGACAATACTTCTTTTCTACGAGTTTATGTCCAAAAACGGATATAATACAGGGCTAATTTTCCCAATATTTTAAAGATCTGCTTTATGAGTAGGGAAGCCTTTTTAATAATGGGATGCTATTTCAAGTATTAGGAAACCCTATTCTCCATTCACATTATACTAATCCATAAGTCTTATCGCACTTAAAAGCGCTCACTCTATTTTTATTATAATGTTAGATGAAAAACTTGCGGAAATTAACATACACTACTCCCCTCAGAACGCCCCCACGAAAGCGCCCTATTACTGCTGTTATTGTTCAAAGCAGATTCCACGCACCGCCCCCTTTTTCATCGATCCCTACGGGTTTACCTTTTGCGACGAGGACTGCTTCTGGAAATCCATCAACACCGCCCGGGAATCGCGAGTCTACGCCATCCAAAAGGACATCAACCTTCACGCCCCCCGATGCGACGATGAAAACGACCGATATCGCCACTTATGGGGCAAGTATTAGCCTCCCTTACGATATACGACGGTACGATAAAAAATACTCGTGAATAGTAGTGTATGTGAATAGTTTCTGTATTTTCCCTTTTTTTTTTTCTAACAGCACAATTAACACTTTCACTCATACCCGATTCAAAGGTAAAAAAAACCAGACCAAAATCAAATAAAAATTAAATAAAAATTAAATAAAAAAAAAGTCAAACAAGGTAAAAAAAAATGAGCAATAACGAGCCATTTATTCTACGGGTAAGTCGCTACCATCCCAGCTTTCTCAACCGCACCAATAGATTCCAGAGTATTGACGAGCTCGGCAATACTGAGACACTCGACGAGTTTCTGATGGAAAACGATCTGATCATCTGCGACGGATGCAACCGCAAGATCACCGACGAGGAAACCAATTTGTTGTGCTATGAACATGATGGGCAAATCTATGTGAGCAGATGCGAATGCGATGAATGCGTTCAGAGTTATTACAGCGATCTGAACGTGATCGATGAGACCAAGAACAATCCCATCAAGCAAATGATTGCCACGCTCACGCAACGAGAGAAAGTATTCGCATTCAATTTTTTCTCTGCGAAGACCACCAATCGAGAACTGGATCGCCTAAACTATCTACGAGATCTGAGGATGTATCAGTACCCACACACCCCTCAACTGAGCTTTCTCTTTACGTTCTTGTTTAATAATGAGAACTTGGTCAAATCACTGGTGTAATAGGGGAATGGTAACACCTTACTCAAATATTTCCCTTTTTTTTTTAATCTTTATTTACAATTATATTCTTATATTTCATTCCTCATTCATTTTTTTGAGATTCATTAAGAATACCATCTCTTACCTTTACTCAGATATTATAAGGATAGTTCCTTTAATTTCTTTTTATGAGTCAGCAAAATAACAGAATAATAAAATAACAGAATAGCAAAATAATATAATAGTAGAAGATGATTCCAAAAACCGCTATTTTTTTTTTGGAGATCGAATGAATTTTCAGATCCCTCAAGAGACCTTTTTCACTTGTTCACTTGTTTTTATTTTTACTCGATCGGACACAGATCCAAAAACAAAATTTTTTACCTGTATAGTATATGCAATGCGATATTAAATCTAATTGAAGAAGAGAAAGACTTTATTTTGATTTTATTTTTGAATAATAAAAAAATAATTAAAATTGATCAATAATCAAATGAATGAATATCAAATAGATGAAGAGAAATAATAAAATATTTTGATTCTCATTCAAAATGTCCTATTTGAGTAATAAATTTATAAGATAGCACTTATCTAACTTAAGGAAAAACTTATTAAGGTTAAAATTTAAAATTTGTATAAAGAATAACTTGATAGAGAAATTATTGATAAATTTTATAATTTACAAAATATTTTTCTTAAAAATTAACAAGAATAAACTAAATTTTTTTTAAGAATGAAAACAAAGCCTAGCATTCGATTGGAAACGGAGCAACTTATCAGTTATTTTACATATGAAAGCTTTTCCTATGACGAAATAATCAAGCTAGTGAAGGAGAAATTCAATGAGGATATCAACAATTTAACGAAGATGAATATAGACAGCGGTAAATTCATTATCAATTTAAAGAATGGAGAGGAAAAAGATGTTCCTTTAAAAGAGGTGCAATCTTATGCTCGTCACACGTGTCATTTCTGTGATGATCTAACTTCGGAGTATGCCGATATTTCTGTAGGGTCCATTGGTGCTCCAGGAGGGTCTTCTGCGGTGATCATTCGGTCAAAAGCAGGAGAAGAGATCTATCAAGGGGCGGTGAAAGCGGGGTTAATTGACTCTAAAAATCTTAAGGATGTGAAACCGGGTCAGTTCCTCGTGGAAAAAATTGGGGGAATTAAAAAGATGAAATGTAAACCCGTAGATTTAACTCAAAAGTAATATAATTTAATTTTTTATTATGTGTCCTAAAACATTTCAAGATCTAATATCAGAGGTTCATAAGAAGGGAATTTGTCAAGAGTGCGGAGGTTGTGTAAGTTTTTGCTCAGCAGCAGATTTTGATATAATAGCGTTCAAAACTCCTCATTCTCCTCCTGATTATATTCACAAAGAGAAATGTCTTGAATGTGGGATATGTTATTATATATGTCCTCAAACGCATATATTAAATGAGGAGTTGACAAAAGAATATGGTTTTTTGAACTACTCCTCTATGCCGATAGGACATTATTGTGATATTTATTCGTGCCAAGCCACCGATGTAGATTTTTTGAAGCATGGTACGGATGGGGGAGTGGTAAATTCGATTTTATTCTATTTAATCGAGCAAAAATTAATCGATGGATCAATTGTATCAAAAGCAGAAGTCCCATTTGCTCGGGAAGCATTTTTTGCCGACAGCAAAGAAGGTTTACTGAAAGCTTCTGGGACGCAATTATATATGGCTCCCCATTTACAAGAAATAGAAAAATTTTCCACCTATACTCATACAATCTCCGAATTAAATCATTACAAATTCAAAAAGCTTGCCATAGTAGGGACTCCATGCCAGATATATACTATTAGATGTATGCAACATTTAGGGGTGACACCTTCTGAAAATGTGGAGTTTTGTATGGGTTTGTTATGTTATGAAAATTTCTTCTTTGATAAAACTGAGAGTAAGAAATTTCAAGAGGAATTTAATATTTCATTTGAAGAGATTGATAAATTAAATATTAAGGAAGATGTAATTCTAACCCTAAAGCTTAATAATGGGTCATATAAAAGGATTTCTCTTCCTTTCAATCATTTAAATGACTATGTAAGGCAAGCTTGTAAGGCTTGTACCGATTTTTCAAATATTTATGCCGATATTTCATTTGGAGGATTGGCATCTCCTCAGAACTATACTACGGTTATAACCCGAACAAAAAAGGGAGAAGAGATTTTTCAAAATGCCCTAAGAGCCGGCATTATAAAAGCTCTTGATTTAACTAATAATAAAAAAGCACAGATGGTAAATTTAATCGCCCAATATTCGACTAAAAAAGTTGAGCGAAAAAGTAAGTACATGAAAAAAATAATAAATGGAAGTGAGAAAAATTACAGAAAGCAAGAAAGTTTCAAAATCAGAGAGAAAGTCTAGCCAAAAAGGAGAATTATTGAAAAATATTTATAGTTCTAATCTTAGGGATCTTTTAAATATATGCTATCAATGCGCACGCTGCTCTGGTGTGTGCCAAATAAGCAAAGTACAATATTTTAGACCCAGTAGAATCATTCAAAAAATATTGGAAGGGTTTGAAGAGGAAATCCTTAAAAGTGGCATTTTATGGGACTGTTTAATGTGTAATCAGTGTTTAGCACACTGTCCAGAAAATATTAATTTTGCTGATATTGTACGCAATGCCAAGTACATAATGAGAAATGAATATCAGCATAGCTCGGGTGATTATATCGCTCATAAGGGTGTTTATACCTCGATTGCGGAGCTAATGAGTAAATTAGAAGTTAAGCCTAAGCGGGATATGAGCTGGATTCCCAAAGAATGCGAAGTATCGGATAGTGGAGAAATATTATATCATATTGGCTGTATTCCCTTTTATAACTTTGAATTTGAGGAATTAAATAATATTCCACCAACTACCCTACGCTTACTATATAAAGTAGAAGAACAGCCCATTGTTGTTTTGGAAAACGAATATTGTTGCGGACATGACTTATATTGGGGTGAAGGGAAGATGGAAGAATTCATCTCTTTAGCGCAAAAAAATATACATAATTTTGAAAAAGCGGGAATCTCTAAGATCATAACTACCTGTGCCGAAGGATATCGCACTTTCAAGATTGATTATCCTAAAATTTTTGAGGATTTTAATGCTAAATTTGAGGTACAACATATTATTGAATATATTTACGAAAACTGGAAAGCTGGAAACCTCGAATTTGAAACGGATGATGTGCCAAAAGAGCAAATATCTTTTACATTTCATGATCCGTGCCGGCTCAGTAGGTTTTTACCAAAATCAAATACTATTATGATGAAGGCAAGAGAAATGTTTCTTTATCTTAAAAAGATGGGATATCATTTTAATGAAATGGAACATAATAAGGAAAATTCCTTATGTTGTGGTGTAAGTAGTTGGATGAATTGTAATGAGCGATCGAAAGCTTTAAGATATAAACGATTGAAAGAGGCAAAAGATGCCGGAGATATAATGGTAACCACATGTCCAAAATGTATCCTACATTTTAATTGTTTGCAAAATGATTATGAAGAGATTGCTTCCATTAAAATTCAAGATTTTACGGAATTTTTAATTAAATTAATTAAAATAGATAAAAATCAAAATACAAATGGAAAATTGAAAGCAGAGGTTAAATAATGACAGAAGTTGTTGGATCAGTACTCGTTGTTGGGGGAGGGATTGCAGGAATCCAAACATCATTGGATCTCACAGAATTAGGGTTTAAAGTATACTTAGTGGAACGAACGCCTTCAATTGGAGGGCGTATGGCACAATTAGACAAGACATTTCCCACAAATGATTGTTCTCTCTGTATTCTAGCACCTAAAATGGTCGAAGTCTTTAGAAATCCCAATATTGAATTATTAACATATCATGAAGTAATAGGATTATCGGGAAAAGCGGGCAATTTCGAAGTAACATTATTAAAAAAACCGCGATATATAGATGAAACTAAATGTAAAGGCTGCGGCGATTGTGCTGCGAAATGTCCGAAAATAGAAGTCCCTAATATTTTTGATATGAATCTTGGGAAGCGCAAGTCCATTTATATTCCTTTTCCTCAAGCAGTCCCGCCAATCTATTTGATCGATCCCGAGCTTTGTTTAAAATTAACTAAAGGAGTCTGTGGAGTGTGTGAAAAAGTATGTAAAGCAGAAGCTATTGATTACGAACAAAAGCCAATTGAATTCAAAATAAAGGTAGGTGCAGTGGTACTTGCTACGGGATTTGATATGTATGGTGAAGAACTATCTCCTCGATGGGGATATCGGTTTGAAAATGTGGTAAATGCTTTAGAATATGAAAGAATTTTGTGTGCCTCCGGACCATTTGGTGGGCATGTATTAAGACCCAGCGATCATGAAGAACCAAAGAAAATAGCATTTATTCAATGTGCGGGTTCTCGAGATTTAACAGAAGGAGTTCCTTACTGTTCGAGCGTCTGTTGCATGTATACCGCAAAAGAGGCAATTATCACTCAAGAACATTCAGAAAATTCAAATTGTTATGTGTTTCGACATGATATTCGAGCCTATGGCAAGAATTTCTATGAATTTACCCAACGTGCGCAAGACGAATATGGTGTGGTATATTTTCAAACCAAAGTAAGTCAAATCAAGGAAGATCCAGATACAAAAGATCTACTTATTTATTATGAGGATCTAACCACTGGTCAACTAAACAGCTTTAGAGCGAATCTTGTAGTACTTGCTACGCCATTAGTTCCTCCAGAAGGAACCAAAGAAATTGCAAATAAAATGGGAATAGAATTAGATGAATATAACTTTTTTAAGGAACAATCTTACTTTTCTAAATCAAATTCTTCAAAAGATGGAATTTTCCTTTCAGGATTTTGTCAAGGTCCCAAAGATATTCCCGAAACCGTTGCAGAGGCGAGTGGTGTTGCCTCTCAAATAGCTACTTTGCTTGCATCAAAAAGATATAGTGAAATTAAAGAAAAAGAGATTGAAACTCCTGAAAAAGAGGTTAAAATCGCTGATGACCCGAGAATTGGTGTGTTAATATGCCATTGTGGGATTAATATCGGAAATTATGTGGATGTACCACAAGTGACTGAGTACATTAAACAACTCCCCAATGTAATTCATTGTGAAGATAACATGTATTCATGTTCGAGTGATTCTCAAGAAAGAATAAAAGAATTGATTAAAGAAAAAGATTTAAATCGATTCATCGTAGCCTCATGTACACCGCGTACTCATGAAAGTTTATTTCAAGAAACTTGTGTAGAAGCAGGATTGAATAAATATTTATTTGAAATGGTAAATATTCGAGATCAATGCTCTTGGGTACACATGAAGGAAAAAGAGGCAGCAACACAGAAAGCAAATGATTTAATTAGAATGGCAGTATCAAAAGCTCGACTGCTCAAGCCTCAAAGTGAAGATTCATTGAAAGTGGAACCATCTGCGTTAATAATTGGGGGAGGAATATCGGGTATAACTGCAGCATTAAATATTGCAGATCAAGGTTTTAAAGTCTACCTTATTGAAAAAGAAGAGAAGTTGGGAGGATTAGTAAATGAGTTGTATCAATTATTTCCTACCGAGGAAAATGCAGAAAAATACATTAAAGAACAGATCAAAAAGGTTGAGAGTCACAAAAATATCAACATCCATCTCAAGTCAAATATTACGGATATTAGGGGATATATTGGAAATTATGATGTGTCTATAAAACCCTCTGAGAGCAAGAAAAATGAAATTAAAGTGAAAGTAGGCGCTATTATAGTTGCCACCGGAGCACAAGAACTTAAACCAATAGAAAATTATCAATATGAACCGGATAACCCTCACATTATGACTCAATTAGAGTTTGAACAAAAAATTTCTGAACAAGGAACAGATTGGTTGAATGATATCAAGAGAGTTACAACTATTTTATGTGTTAATGCTCGGCAAAAGGAAGGAATTACCTATTGCTCTAATGTATGCTGTTCCGTTGCTATGAAGAATCTCAAAATATTAAAAAATTTAAATCCAGATTTAGAAATAGTGGTTCTTTATAGAGATCTTCAGATGGCAAAAAAGGAATTTGAAGACTATTATAGAAAACGTCGTGAGGAGGCGATGTTTTTGCGATATGATCTTGATAATTTGCCGGAAATAGTTCCGAGTAAGAATAAAAAAAATGGGTATCAAGTAAAGGTCTTTGATACTAATTTACAGGAGAATCTTGAATTTACCACAGATCTAATTCTATTAGCGACTCCTATGATTCCAGCAGACAATGTAAAAAATTTAGCAAAAATGCTAAAAGTACCATTAGATGGAACGGGATTTTTCTTAGAAGCTCATGTAAAGCTCAGACCTTTAGATTTTGCAACGGATGGGATATTTCTCTGTGGCTGCGCGCAGTGGCCTAAGAATATTCAGGATTCAATTGCACAAGCCAATGGGGCTGCAGGAAGAGCTAGCCGGTTTTTGGGAGCAGGAGAAATTACTACTTCTGGATTAGTCTCCGAAGTGAGTGAAGAAGTGTGCATTGGCTGTGGAAAATGTGAAGAGGTCTGTCCTTATAATGCGATTGAATTGCTCGAAACAATTAAATCTTTTGAAGATATCGAAATAGTGATTAAAAAATCTCATGTACATTCTGCCTTATGTAAAGGTTGTGGAACTTGTGCTGCCTCATGCCCAACGGGAGCTATCTCGGTAAAACATTATGATTTTGATCAAATAAATATAATGATCGATTCCTATTTAATAGAAAAACCACAAATGGAGTAGATGTTAAATTATGTCTCAAGCAAAAAGTAAATCTAAGAAAAAGGGATTTGAGCCTCAGTTGCTGGTGTTTTGTTGCAATTGGTGTTCATATGCGGGTGCAGATTTAGCGGGCGTCTCAAGATTTCAATATCCACCAAATATTCGAATCATCAGAGTCATGTGTTCAGGGCGAGTTGAACCTTCATTTGTTCTGAAAGCACTTCTTGACGGAGCAGATGGCGTTTTAGTTAGTGGTTGTCACATTGGGGATTGCCATTATATCTCCGGAAATGAATACACAAGAGAGAGATTTCAAAGATTACATACAATTCTAATCAAACAATTAGGTATAGACCCCAAGCGCGTTCGACTTGAATGGGTTAGTGCTTCTGAGGGAAAAAGATTTGCAGAGGTAATAACTGAATTTACGTCTCAAATAAAAGAATTAGGACCTTTAGAGATCTAAATCAAATTATTTTTATCCTTTTATACTTTTTTTAAGTAAAATAGAAATATGAGGAATAGGTATTTATTGTTATATTGCATATAAACTTTAATTATTATACCAATCTAAGGTTCCATACCTCTATATAATCCATTTCTTCCGAAAAACACATGTCAATTACCCACCACTAACGTTGTGGGCTTGTAACTAGAACTCTTCCTAACGATGCTATGGAATCGGTCATCGGAG
>SHMU01000163.1 GCA_008080765.1 Promethearchaeota archaeon
AGATTCCGTACTTTTTTGCAATGGTTCTATTCTTCGCACCATCTTTCAATAAGTCCTCGTATAAGACTTTTAATTTACCCCATAGTAGTTCTTGAAATTCCCGAGAGCTGGTTACGATAAATTGCCGTGCTTTTTTAAATCTATTTGTGTGTCTTTCCTTCAAACATGCGGGACTCTTGCAAATAAACCCTTCTACCCTCCTTTTCCCGCTTCTCTTCGTCCCATTGAGCCCAACATTATTGCTCCCGCAGTCGGGGCAGCGTATGGTTATGCTCAATAAGGGAATGATACGTCCGCATATCATTGTGGCGAATATTGTACGCCAAATTTCTATAATATTCTTAAAATCTTTTTTTATCATAAGATATATAAAGAATTTAGAGGATAAAAAGACTTTGATGAGATTCCCATCTTTTTTAGATCTTGTCAACGATTCTCTTTATGATTCAGAAAGATAGACAAAAATCTCAGGTTGATGGATTTGAAACTTGACGGAAAAAAGAGAAAAGAGATACTAAAATGGGTAGAAAGGGTCTATTATCCATTCTCTTGGATAGATTTTATAAATGATCCTTCTTTTGTAAAATTAGTCGATTAAATCAAAAAAAAGAATTATGAGATTTTGATAGATCAATATAATCTAATACTTGAGGAATGTATTTATTTAGATGATTTGATGGAACTTTTTAAACCAGCAGAAGGGTTAGGTTTAAAAATCATTGATGCTAAATCAGGTATAGATTTTAGAAAAGAATTATCTAAATTTGATATAGATCTAAATTCATAGAAAATGAACATTTTTTGCAACAGTTCCATTATCTATAGACTTATTTCCAATTAATATTGGAAAAATATAGCAGAAATCACTAAATTAGAAAGATCTTTTTTACCAGAATGTATAGTACTATGAAGAATGAAGAAATTACTAAAAATATGAATAATACTGCATAAAAACAAGAACTATTATTATAGATTTTAAAAATCGTGGCTTTCTACTTTATATTTCTTCAGGATAATATTATTTAGATTGATAAGATGTTACCCGTGTAATAAATTGGTTCATATATTTCAAGTTGCAATTGCCCTCGAGAAGCAATCTCCACTGCCCTATTTATCCCTTCAAATACTTTGTCTAAGAGAAAATAGAAGGCGCCAATACAACTTTTTAACTGGTCTAAATTATTTTCATCCATATTTTGACAAATGGCAGGTATTAGTTCCGGAATAAAATCATTACTTGTCATGACCTCCTCTGCATCAATCATTGTTTCCTCGGTTTTTGAAAAAGGATCAGCTAAATCCATTTTTGCAAACATCAACTTACAGACAAAAACCGAAGCTTTAATCTCTCTCATGATGAATTTGATAATATTATTCTTATCAAAAAATTCTCGTGAAGTTGCCATCTCAAGCAGTTTTTCTCCAGTAATAGAATGATCATTCTTTAACATTTTCTTAACTCGATCACTCGCCTTACTTTTTGGAAAGAGAATAGTAAGATTCATTTTATTCTTCAGATAGTATTCTTCGGAAAATTCTGTCAGATGAATTTTAACATTTTTTTCTTGTCTAGTTAGATTAGAATAAGTTTTATTGGGAATTTTTTCTTTAAATTTATCAATAATGCTCTTAATGATGAGAAATTTCAATTTAAGCTGATGGAGTGCTAAATAGACGCAGACTCTCGTTTTACTGTAGGGGATGATATTACCCATACGAATCCTGTCATGATTGTCCCTCGCATAGGTTACTAAGGGTTTTACCTTCGGAATCGCACAATTAATAAAGAAATCAATGATATCCATATAAAAGGGAGTGTCTTGATATCCTAAGATCTTGATCAAATGCTCACTTGAAGGTCGAGTGTGGGGTACTTCCTTGATATGATTGTAATTGTGATCTAATAAATAAAGGGAGATTAATGCTTCCATCTCTAAAACGGTTCTACAAGGGATAAAAACTTTGTTTAAATCATTCAAAATTTTATTATGTTCTTGAACAGTCATAAAGTGACCTCTTATGGATATTGATTTAATATTTTACAATTCAACATGGTTAATAATGTTTTTCTATTTTTTCCGATGAAAAAAAAGGAATTCAACTATTTAAATCTTTTTCTTGTTTTCGTTAAAAAAGTAGATGTAAAAGAAAAAAATAGAGAGAAGAATTAAGTATCTCTACTTGCTAATGGTTTATAGCACAAATTAGTTATATTCCGTAGATAAATTAAAAAATGGAAAGATGGATATATTATTATTCCATATTTAACTGATCTTGCTGACTCTTCTTTCTTTTCCGCGTTCGTAGTTGGGTTCTCATAAAACTAATGATAATATAACCAAGGATAAGGAATACAAAGACAAAAAAACATATGGAAGAAATTGTTGCAATAAAGGAATTTGGATTTAAAATGCCCAATATGGCAAAAATAGGACAAAGGGGAGCAAATACCATGAATGTAATATAAACTTTTTTATCTTTTTCCTTCTCAAATACTATATGAATTGTGATATTAGACCATGCTAAGAAGAGCATAACAATGATAATGAGGATATGAGAAAAAAAGGGAAACTCGCCTGTACCTCCCATCTCAGTGGAAGCAACACCATAGAAATAATTTGCATAAAAATAAGCCAAAATGGCAAGTCCAGTTAAAGGAGTGGGAATACCCGTATAACCTTTTGCTGTAGAAATATTAAACCGTGCTAATCTTAAAATTGCTCCTAATGCAAACACCGCACAGGCAAAAATCAAAAAATAATCATAGATAGTTCCCATTCTAAATGCCTGGAAGCTAAGTACAGCGGGAGCAATTCCAAAGGTGAGGGAATCATTTAATGAATCTAATTCTTTTCCAATTTCATTTACGGTGCCGGTTTTACGCGCTACATAGCCATCAAGTAAATCTGTACCAAATGTAAATGCCAATAAGAAGAAGCCTAATGAAATTAAAGCTCTCCCACCAATTGTTACGATCATCACTGCGATTAACCCAAGTGTAGTTCCCGTCAGTGTTATATAATCCTTAAGCTGAAGTAATTTGGTTATTTTGGACATAATTATAATATGTTAAGCATCTTAATTATTAAACTTTTATTACTCTAATACTTTAAAGATGAAATTGTAATAACATTTTAAAGATAAAGATTTTAATATATTTAATTTACTTATATTGTGTGAGAAATTAAACATTGCATAATAGCTATTATTCTTCAAAATGACTGAATCAGAATATCAAGAATTTATGGTTTATGAATTGCTCAATAACGGAGATCGGGAACGATTGGACTTAGAAGAGTCAGAATTGCAGACCATTTTAAATCCCGAACAAGTATTTGTGATCGTCAAGGAGGAGCTTCGCAGAATATATATTTGGAAAGGAGCAAAATCACCCGTAAGAAAAAGATTCATTAGCTCCAGAGTGGCATCTAAACTTCAAGATGAGCTGGTAAAAGAAGCGGCCTTTCACCGATGTAAAATCGTCTCTGTTGATCAGGGGGATGAACCTGAAGAATTCTTAAAATCTTTTAATTTAAAATCAATGGAAGTTAAAGAACGATTGGCAGATATGCGCTATGTGCGAAATATCGATAAAGATCCCTCTACAATAAAAGGGAGAGTGGTGGACAGTTCTGAAGGAGCTCAAGAGGCAGCAGAACAGGAATATTATTCTCCCGCACTTGAGGAATTAAAGCACTCCGGAGGGTCTATTTCTACGGCGAGCAGTTATAGATCCCCGATAAGAATTAATACTAAGGAAGTAATTGATAAAATAACAAATACAGAATTGCCGGAAGGATACCAGAGACAAAACTTCATAATAAATCAAAATCTCCTCGGTGAAATATCCAAAGTAACAAATATTTTTGGAGAAGATATAGAGGAAAAAATATGGGAGGTTGTAAAACCCCCGCAAGGAGTTCATGACTTGCATAATTATTTAATCAGAATTTATTTTCTAAAAAATCAAGGATTGATTCAAGGCATTGAAATATTAAAACCTAAAAATTCGGCAAAAAAATCTAAAATTCAAAAAACTTCCTTAAAATTACCCAATAACAGTAAACCTATACAAGAACGAATTCTTGAAGTTGAGCCCCCCGAAAATTATAAAAGAGAACACTTGATTGTCGGACAGAAATTATACGGAACTGTATCAAAAAAAGCAGAAGTATTCGGTGAGGAACAGGAAATAGATGAATGGAACTTAATTAAAAAAGTTCCTAAAGAAATCATAAGCTTGGAAGACTACCTGTTTAGAGTGTATTTTAGTGAGAAAGAGAATGTTATTGAAGCAATTGAAGTGCTTAGAAAAGCAAATGGGAAAACCGCTTCAAGTCCATTAAAGGAAGAAAACCCTCCTAAAGAAAAAAAAAGAAAGGAATTACCTAAAATCCCTAGTAACCAAGGCTAATGGTTAACTCAAGATATTATTTCTCATCTTTTAGTTTCCATTAGTCTAGTTAAGCTCTTATTATTTTCATCATATGTTTCTTTTATTCAATACCAAATCATCCCTATTTAGAACAATTTCCATCTTAGTTTTAACCTTTTTTGAGTTCTTTTGCAAATATCAGGGGAAGTAGAGTAATCAAGGCAAAAAAGGCAGCAATATAAAAAATGATATCAGGTGGGACCAAGACAATTCTTCCTAATTCCTCCATTCTGAGCTCTCCAAAGACACTTACTAAAATCCCTCCAATTATGGGGCCAATAATCATTGGAATAGTTCCGGAGAACAAGTTCCAATATCCGCTAAATTGTCCTCTTCCTTCCGCAGGATAGAGATCTTTTACCCATGTAAAGGTTGAGATGGAAAGTGCCGTGTAAAATACAAATGTCATGATCCCTGAAAGCAAAAGGGTAATTAATTCCGGAGAAATTCCCACCAAAAATAAGCCAAGACTAAATAAAAGAGTGGAAATAAAGGTCATTTTTTTTCTACCAAGTTTATTGGTAATTTTCCCAAGTGGATAAGAGAGAAAAATTGCAACTAGAAGGGCAACGAACAGAATCAATAAAGAAAAGGTTCTGCTTCCTAAAGCGTATTTAAGATAAATAATTAGGAAGGGAAACATAATATTTAAAGCGATTTGCCAAGAGCAAATGACAATTAATACCAAAAAAAAGTTCTTATAATCCACACTTGATTTTCTTTTAAATGTATTTTTGATATGTTCTCCCACAGTGATATCCATTGGCTTTAAATCTTGAGGGGTTTTCATTTTATGGACACCTATCAACCCAATTACACCCGTAAGGATAGCTACAACTATAAAAAAATTATAATATCCAATAACCCCAATAAGCATTCCAAGAGCTCCATATACTATTAATAGTGCAGCAAGCGTAGTTATTTGAGCTATACTCATCGCTTTGCTACGGTTTTCTAACGTAGTCACATCCGTGACCCAAGAATTAAAGCCCGCATTTAATGTCATAGAACCAAAGAACGTCATAATAGAATCAAATAAAATTGCTGTGAAAATAACAACATAGACATTAATACCTCCAAAGAGGGCGGAAAGAGGAAACATCGCTGTCGTAATAGCCCAGAAAATAAATCCGTAGAGTAAAAGGGGTTTACGCTTGCCCTTTACATCACTATAGGAGCCCATAATAATTGCTGCTAGAGTGCCCACCGAGGTTGTAATATTAACCATCAAGGTAATTGCAAGTGGAATTAAGGTGGGAAACCCTAAATTGACCAGAGCTTCGTCAATAAAATCGTTATAAAATTGATTTTCAACTGCCCAAGCAATCTGTCCTGCCAAAGATAAAAACGCAACGCTAATCGCAATATTTCGCGGTAGTTTTGCTTTTTCGCTCATTTAAATTTCATCCCATTATTTTTTTATATCATAGTTAAGATGATACTATTTTATAAAATATTAAATATGTAACTATAAAAATGTTAATGATGTAAAGCACTTTGGAGATTAGAGTATATTCTAATTTTATACCACATAATTGTGATTTCAAAACTAAATAATGGTCTAAATATCATTTTTAAATTAAAATATTTTTTAAGTTCTTATTATTTCCAATGTAATATTGTTTCGAAATCTGATAAATTTCATAATCAATAGAAGTGAAATTAAAATTGAAAATAAAAATAGAACAATCAATTTGTTCAAATTGTGGAGAAAAAATGGAGAATCTGGACCAGAAGGTCTGCAAGTATTGTGGAGCAAAATTAAAAATCGAAAGAAAAATAGCTCATTCTCCAAGTGCTGCCTTAGAACAACCGAGAAAAAATAAATATTCAAAACTTTGTTTTACATTTGGTTTGATTTCATTTTTAATCATAGTAGGTTCTGCAATAGTAGCTTTAGCATTTATCTTATCCATACGAGCAAGTTTATATTCTAGTTTTGGAATGATAGATTATAATAGTATTCTTTTTCCTTCCTGGGGAGTAATTCCCTCAAATAAATCTCATGAATACCTTCGAATAATTGGGACAACAATCATCGTATTAGGTATTATTGGTCTTATAATGGGTATAATATCTTTATTTTTAAGAAAAAAAGCATTGGCTGATGAAAATACTAACATATTAAACAAACTTGGGAGTATTTTTGGAATATTAGGAATTTTGATCACTTGCTTTAGCATCATAGAAGGATTTATTTTATATAGGGCTATGCCGTTTATTGTAGCAATCACTTAATAAGATCTCAGAAATTTGGTATTTAATCAAAGAATAAAAATCATTATTGTAAAGAAGAATGGAAAATAATAAGGTTAGGAATTTGAGCTGTCCCCAATGCGGTAAAGGAATAGAATACCCAGATCAAAAGTTTTGTAGACATTGTGGAACTAACGTGAAATCAATTGTTAAAGGTGATCGTTCCCCAGAGCCTAATGATGTAAAGGAACTAAATCCAAGATATTCAAGGATAAGCTTTACTCTTGCGATTATCTCTGCTGTTTTAGGATCGCTTTCCATAATTATTGGGATAATCACATTCGTTAATATTGACTCATCAGTTTATAGACAATTTAGTTCCAACGACTATACGTATCTTTACATGGTTATTGAGGGAACAGGAATCTTCATCCCGGAACCAGATTATGTTTTAGGGGAAGCGTTCAAACTTGCATCCTATCTCTTTGGAATTATTTTTCTTACATTTAGTATAATTGGTGCTCTTTTAGGAATTGTCGCAATAATTATAGGGATTCTTTCGAAAAAACATACCTCAAGTAATAAATTGCGTAAAATTTCCTTGATATTGGCAATAATGAGCATTATTTTAAGTATAATTGGGTGTATCATCGCAGGTCTTTTATTGTACTATCCCAGATACATCATTGAGCTCAATCGCTCAATCTCTAAATATGCAGGTTTATAAAGAAGTTCAAGTAAGGTGAAATGAATTCAGTTGTGTCAAAATAATAATTTAAAAAGAATTAAAAGAAAAAGAAATGGAATAAAACTGGTTTGGTGAATAATGTGTTTTGTCCCCAATGTGGAGAAAATTTGAAGACCTTAGACCAACAATTTTGTAAATATTGTGGAGCAGACTTGAAATTAAATGAGAACCAATTCTTAGCAGAAACTCCTATCTTAGAGAAAAACAGAGTTATCAAATTTTCAAAAAAACTATTTGTTCTGGGACTCTTTTCTGTAATACTCGCAATTCCCACGGCAATTATCGGTTTAACCCTTATTATCTTATGGGAAGATTATGTATATCTTTCTTATTTAGGAGGAGTCCCCGGATCTTTCATGCAAAACCCAAATTATGGATTTTATGACGAGAATTTAACCTTTCTAAGTGTCCTTATTGGTCTTTTGCTCATGGTTCCCTCGATTCTGGGTCTATTGTTCGGAATCATTAGCTTTAAATGGAGGAAAAAATCTGCAACGAATGAGATTTTATCCAAGATTAGTAATGGCTTAGCAATTATAGGAATTATTTCAACTATTTTTGCCATCATCATTAGCTTTATCTTAGTATTTCTGCCCCCTTTTGTAGGATTTTTTCGGACATTTATATTTAGATATAGATCCCAAGGTATCTATACATTTTAATGATCCTGGGTTATGGGGTTTCTCTATTTTTCTGAAATTTATTATATAAAGAAAAGTTGTAGGAAATATAAAGCATCTTGAACTACTCCACCATGAATGGTGGAGATTCATCGTTCGCAAGATGAAGTTCCTTGTTCCTCGACAACAGCTCCAACCACTCTGAATAGAGCCCCTGAAGTCTCACATTATCTCCGAAGGCGTAACATCCCGTAGTCCCTACGGTACATCAGAGGAATGATTCTTGGTTCTCGAATCGTTCTTCTGTTACTTAAAAAGAAGAAATCATCATTTAAATCGTTTAAGTGCGATGGTTTTCGGATTTTTTTGTTCCAAAAAAAATAGACCTCAATTCATCTCCACCTTAAAAGGTGGAGATGAATTGAGGGGTCATGATAAAGAATTATTAGAAAGTAAAGAAAAAAAAGAAAGGAAAGGATAAAAATTTCTTAATTCTGTGAACATAATAGCATTGGTTTTTAATGATATGAAGTGATAAAAATTATTCAGGGATGAATTTAAGAAATCATTATTCTTGAGAAGGTGTTTTTTCAAGAATAGGTTTGATACTTTCTGGGGATGACTCAGACTCTGTTTCAGGTGCGGATTTTTTAAGAATGTCTAAATTCCAGTAATTACAATTCATTGCCATAACTTTTAACTCCTCTGGGAAAAATATGTTTAATAGTATGAAATATTTAATATTATTATTAATATGATATATAGTTTTTGAGTATTTAAAAGTTCGGTTTTTAAGTTATTAAAGTTGTAATAAATTTTTGTTAAAAATCTTGAGTGCAATGATTCTTTTGAGGTCTAATTATGTAGGTAATCAGCTATAAGAGCGTAATTATTCGTGATTTAAAAACTTGAGAAAAATTCCTTAATATAGAGTTAATAACCTATAACCAAAGTTAGAATTTAATTGATTTTACTCTAAATCCTTTTATTGAAGCCTCCCCGCCCTAAAGGACGGGTATTCCCGCGAGTCCACTAAGCATTAGCTGGCGGGCATATCTTAGGGCTGTTTGTCGCGGTAAACCCCTTCCACGTGCGTAGAAAGGATTCCTCCTTCAAGGAGGGTTGATGCGATAAGTCATCGGATGTCAAGAACTTTACCATGATATTCACGGCGGAATTTAAGTCCCTATCCATCTGATGACCGCATTCGCAAGTAATAGTACGCTCGGACAATGAACGCTTTACTCT
>SHMU01000164.1 GCA_008080765.1 Promethearchaeota archaeon
AATATTTGTATAATATAGACAATTGATATTATGATAAATACATAGTAATGCAATATTAGCAAACTGAAAGTTAATGAATTATTAATATGTAATTAGCAAATGTTCATGCATTGAAATTATTTAAAGAATTATGTGCTAATAATAAAAAATAACATAACAGTATTACAAATTGCTAAAGAGTTATGAAAGTGTTCATTTATAATAGAAGTTATTTTTCATTTATGTTTAAAAATCAATGTTTCCGTTTTATTGTATAGACTGTATAATCAACGGCAGAGATAACAGGTGCATGAAACATACCTATAAGGCAAGAAAAATAATCAAGACAATTGGTTTGAATTACAGAAAGAACAGTTTTAATATTCACGTTTTGGAATTACTGACGAAAACATCTCGCCAACAACTTCACGAAATAATAACAAGTAATTATGGTCTTTCACCTAAGAAAATAATAACCTATTTAAGGTTAGAAGATTCCTTTGAACTATTTGCGAATAATAATCTGAATATATATGAAATATCAAAAAGGATTGGGTTTACTTCTCTCAGAAATTTTAGAAAAGTATTCATATCAGAATTCAAAATAACACCTACAGAATTCAGAGAAGAAATATTTCAAAAAAATAATTTTTCATTAGAAGTTTATAAGTTGTTATATAATATGTGGCTACGCTGATTAACCTTACAAAATGCCCTGACAAAATGACCCTTGATTTTAATAAAAATATATCGGAAATTAAATCAGTAGTAAAATTAAGAATTTTTATTAATAAATGAGATTATTATGAAAAAACCATCAAAACTATTCTATATAAAGATATTAATACTGTTTATTAGTATAAATATTTTTAATAGAGTTATTTATTCTAATGATATTGATACCGTATCAGTTTTTGGGAACACAGCATATTTTGGTCCGCATTTAAACTTTGATGAATATAATGATGTAATTATTTTTGAAACTAATGATGCCCTTAAATACAGACTACCAACAAAAATTGGTTGGGGAATGTATGACAGCACTAGTTCAGGAGAAAATGTATCATCATGTTTTACTAAATTAATTTACCCAAATTGGGATAGCTTGTTTTGTAGTTATATGATAACATATATGAATCAGGATACATTGAGTGATATTGTATTATTTGTTTCTGGTATTGATACAACAAATCAAGAGAGAAAAGACACTTCACGAATAATATGCATTTTTGGTCAAAACTTTATTACTCAAATGGATACAATTATGATTAATGATATTGATACAGTAAATTATATAGATTTTTATGCACGGGATTTAAGGATAGGATATGGTTTTAGTAATTCTGAATATGTAGGTCATAACGGCATATATACTTATGAAGTTAATCAAATTGATTTAAATATCGCGAATTCTTATTCACCTCCCATCACAACTGTTGATTCGTATAATAGATATGAAGAAATTAACATAAACACTTTTCCCAATCCAGTTACATCCAAAATAATGATTGAGATATTTAATATACCTGTTGGTTACTATGAGCTGTCATTACAATCAATATATTCAAATCCAATATTAAACAAAGAAATTGAAGTAAATAATTATCATAAAGAGGTTTATACAATCAACACAAGTGAAATTCACTCTGGTTTTTATTTTCTAATACTAAAGTTGAAAAATCAAAACATAAAAAGCATACCAATTATTATTATTCATTAGATTAGATAGGAAAAGTATGAAAACACTAATAATAATATTTTCTCTATTTATTATTTCCGATTTGTATTCACAAGATTATGATTGTCAGCCATGTCCTGATGTTCCTTATAATCCTACTGATCCCCCTTATGAATACGAGTATACTACAACCACACCTTTAGGTATTATTACTGTTTTTTATCAAACACGAATATGTAATGAGATAAATGAAGTAAAAATTCTAAGGATAGAATTTGATCCAAATAATGAAATGTTAAACGATAAAGATCTGTACTATTTGGGATTGGATGTATTATTAAATGATAATCCTATGTTGTTCCCTCCATGGCCAGGTGATGAATCCTACACATGGCAAATATATTCATTTGCATGTTGGAAATCATTGCCACCTACAGATGGAATATATACTTTAATACCATGTAACGATGATTGTTGTATTACTACAAAGTTTGTTCATTTTTCTCAAGATTGTGATACAAGGATATTTGATGGTATAAAAAGAATTGGGTCAGTCGATTGTGATGATTTGGTTGATCCAGATTGTATAAATATTTGTGATCCAGAATAATTGAAAGGTCTATTATGTTTATTGGAAAGAAATTATTTTATCTAATAATAATATGTGTTATTGCAAATACAAAAATGTTAGCTGAAGATGAATATCCTGGCTTCTGGGATTATTCAAATATTATAAAATTAAAAAATTCAATTGATTATTTTGATGAACGAGGATATTCTAAAAATAACATTCCTACAAGCGGAGAACTTTCTATTTCTCCAGTTAATGGAAATGTTATGTATAATTACCCGATTGAATCTGTTGTGTCTTTTGGATCTAAAGTAGATGTATCTTTAGTATATTCTGGAAATGTGTCATTTACCTCTTTGTCAAACTATGTTAATGGTTACTGGCAATCATTCTCGCAAAATCGACCTTTATGGATAATTGGCGTTAATGGCTTTGCAGTACAGGCATTAGGAGGTGCAGGAATGTATATGTGTGCACCAGAAATACAAACTGACAATAATGGCGGTGATGGATATCAAAATCTGGATGAATTCAATGATAATCACGTTAATTGGTTGATTGATGGTTATGATTATTGTAATACCATGAAGAAGAATATTGTTTGGGCTACAAATGATTTTCAGGATCAAATAAATATTCTAAAAGCTGATGGAAACATGTTAGTACTAAAGAATTCAAATTTACCAGATGACAATTTTGTATTAAGCAATTGGGATGATGATGAGTATTATACTGGTACATACTATGAACATGGAGCAAATTCTAAAGGAATTGCTTATGTTCGCTATTTATGGGAAGATGAAAATGACCAACCTGATGAATGGAAAGATCTTTTAAATGATAGACCAAAGCCTTTTTGGCCAAGAAAAATGAGTTATTTCCCCGGAGATGGATTGGAGTATGTTTTTTTGGAGTATGTAATTCCATATGGTAGATTACCTTATGTGGATGATAATTATCGGAATGCTTTAGATTGGGAATTCTACTGCGAATTAGGTACAGGTTTAGAATCAGATTGTGGTCCCTTAGGAATGCCAACAATTTTTTATTTAATTGCTATTAGAAACAATAATAGAACTATATGCAGATTCAATTATTCTAAACATATGAAAGATTGTATTTGTCATTATGAGGAAAGTCCAAGAAATTGTTTAAATGAAACTGATTTAGTCTCTTCTTATTATGAATATTTTGATTTAACAAAAGGGAGAGCAATATTAAATAATATTAATATTCCAGGAAGTAATATTTCTTTTGATTATTATAGTTTTGGAAAACCTTTAGAATATGAACCAATGCCAGTTTCTCCTCCATCGTTAAAAATTAACTATGGAGATAAAACGATTGAGATTTTTATGGGATATAATAAACCGAATGGCTTAGGAAAATGCGAATCACTTAAACATACTTGCGATTTGAATGATGATGTAACATATTCAGAAACATACGGAACTAGTCATGAGTTTTTAGAAAATCAAGGAATGTTTGGAGATAATAGCATTTATTTTTCATGGTTGTCTTATATCACAGAAATACGTGAGTATGACAAAAGCACTGAATATACTTCATATCACAAAAAAAATATTAAGAGATTATCCTTTGATTATGAAGAAGAAACCAGTATTTACGAGTTTCAATTAGATGGTAATGTGCCAATTGGTATTTATTCTGAGGGAAGCAATTATTATGAAGGTTTTCCTCGAACTACGGTTGAACCATGCAGCTTAAAACTAAAGAATTACAGGTTAAAAAAAATTAATAAAATCGGTGAAATCAACGAAATAGAGTACAAGAACAACCTGCTGACATTTCCAATGGGTGATCCAAGCAATTATGATATTGATAGAAACGTCGCCGAAAAATTAACAGTGTATAATAATACAGATATCAATAATCCAATTAGGGAAGTAGAATATGGATTTTTAAATGTATCTTCTTACAATTATGGAGATCATAACATTTTTTTCAATTGTAAACCTTGCATTAGTGTTATTGAATATACTGACAATATTGATTCAAAATCGAAAAAAACCATTAATTGCTATGAACAAATTGAACATCAACAGATCCAAAATAATTTCACCGACAAAATTCTATATACAAATCTATGGAAGTCAATTACTCGCTACGAAGATGACCTACAATACAAATACAAAATAATGCTCAATAATACTACAACATACTCATCTAATAAAATCTTACCCCAAAAGAGTTTAATTCTATATAGTAAAGAGTATCCTGAAAACTCTTCCGAGCTATACACTAATAGTATTATAGTTAATGAAATGGATTTTGATTTTACAAATTGTTATTCAGGGGGTAGTGTTTATAGCTACGCAAACTCAATACCAAAAAAACTCACTTCTTATGATTATGAATTCACAAACACATCTTATGACCAGTCACCAATAAGAGAATATGATAATGAAAATATTACAAATGTTCTTTCTTATGAAATAGACAAATCAATAACAAAAACATTGAATCCAATGAATCATGAAGTAACAAAAACAAAAGAACAAAAATATTTGCATCTTCATACAATATTAACTGATGACTCTTATAATGATTATTTTCAGATCAAGAGAAAGAAATCTGAGAGACCTTTATTAACAGCTGAGGAATGTAATTATATAAAGTTTGGTCCTCCTATACTCAATTTATTGAAGGAAGTATATATTAAAGAAAAAAACACCCCTAGAATATTAACCGGAACATCATATTCATATGAAACTGATTTAAAAAATGGTAGTTCTTATACTTTTATTCGTGGCAAACTTTTAGATGAAAAAAGCATCGGAACTGACAACATAGATGATATTATAGTTCATAAAAATGAGTATTATCAAGATGACCAAGAGGGATATCAATATTGGTTGGGGCTAATTAAATCAAAAACAAATGCAAATGATTCAAAGAGCATACTATATTATGATTATGACCATTATTCAGAATTATCTTTTAATATTATGCAGGTTCTCGATGATAGGTTTTCACCAAGTGGGTATTTTTTATTTAACACAAATAGGGTCGAGGAGAAACCAATTACGCAATATAATTATTTCAAACCTTTTTCGAAACCTCTAATTAAATATCAAAAGATAATAAAACCTAATAATGACATTAAACTATTGAATATATTTAAAAGAGACAAGAATTCTGAAAATATACTATTTGAAATTGATCATAACGGTTGGATTAGTTCTTTCGAGTGGAAATCTTGTAACAGAATAACTCAAGTATGTTTACCTTACGATTTTTGGGATCAAGAATATGAATACGATACAGATTTTGATGTATATTGTAAAGAAATTTTCTCTAATAAACTATATAGAAAAAAGCATAGTTATAGTCAAATCATTAAGTGCTTCATTGATAATGAAGGATGTAGGAGGGTTGTATTTCAATATGATGATCCATTTTCTTCTGTGATTTATCCCGTTGAAAATGATAAATCTATTGCTGAAGGTTACCCGGATTTTACTAGCTTGACATTTTGTAAAGATTGTGGTACAGACTGTTGGGACGCAGGATATGCCCCTCCATTGGGAATAATGAAGAAAGATGATCAACCATTATCTTTTTGGCAATATTGTAATTCTCATCATGTTGATAATATTTATTATGACGCTTGTGCTGTTTTTGAAAAATCTAAAGAAATTGACGAAATATTATCTATAGATGATATTCAAATATTCATAGATTTTTTATGTCCTAAAAAGATAGGCGTAACTCCAATTAAAGTTTCTGTCATTCTATCACCAGAGAATTTAGAGTATTCTAATGAAGATATTATACTAACCAAGAATTATGTTATTCATGGAAAAAAGAAATCTCAAAAACCTGATATAGAATATTTTGATTATCTTAATATAGATTTAAATAGCTTTTCTTCACAAATAATAAACCATTTAAATAATAATGATGTAATATTAGTTATTGTTAGATTGTTAGCTCCTGATTGTAAATTTATGATATTAGGTAATGAAGCTACAAATTTGACAATTGAAGGAGAATTCAGATATTATTGGGACCCTGGTACTGGTTTTACTGCTAGGTATGGGTATGAATTTGAACATTTTGATCATGACAATGATGGAAATACTCCAGAAATAATTAAAAATTACCAACATAAAAAAGAATTTAAAATTGATGATAATTGGCATAGTTACAATAGCATAATAGAAGATGACGACCCGGATGGATCCGATCTTTATGGGGTTAGAAATGTTTTATACAGAGATGTTTATAGTGTTCATAATAAATTATATCAATCTGAAAAATATCCAACTTCAGAGCCCGGTAGCATTAATAGTATTATTCAATACTTATATGATGGCTTTGGGAACAATTCTGAGATCCGGCACTATTTCGAAAATGTTTCAGGTCAATATAATAATACACTTTTTGATTCTGATGTTAGAGGTAGAGTTATGTCTGATCAACCCCCTGATTATCAAAATTACATAAATAATAATCCAACAACATATGACTATTCATTTATTTGTAACATCAATAATGAAGATATTGATTTTATTGGTGATTGGAAAAGGGATCTTGAGATAGCTAATGATGAAAAGTATGGTGCAATTCTTAAAAAAACTACAACTTTCCCAAATCAAAATATTGTAAATAGAAAATATTATGATATTCATGATAGATTGGTTATAGATATTACACAGCTAAACCCTGATGATAATCCTTATATAGAGGATCAAAATCAACATATTACTGAATATGGATATGACTTATTAGACAGAATTACTTACGTTCATAATCCGGAAGGACAAATCATTTATTATTGGTATGATGAGTTTGGAAGAGTAAGATATAAATACCAACCCGATATTGGAATAATATCTTATGCTTACGATGAAGTCGGAAATGTTAGATTTTCTCAAAATGAAGAGCAAGCTCTTCATAATATTATTAGTTTTTATGAATATGATGAATTGAACAGGATGATCCTCATGGGTGAAGCAAAAATAAATATTGAAACATCCTATTCTCAATTTATTCCGCAACAACCTTCTCAGGATTTTCCACCAGATCATATAGACATATATAATCCTGATTTGGATTTAGATAGAATTACTGACAGATATAATCTTGACCCTAATTACTTGCATTATATTGGAAATAGTTCGGAATTAACTTATAACAGCACAATATATTCTGGTAATCCTCAGTTTTCGTTGTTCGATTATGATAATCTTGATAATCATACATTTACTCCGCTTTTATATTTAAATTTCAATGAAATTTTAAATTCTAATATAACACCTCCTGGAAATCTTATTTCTCATGAGATTAATCAAGATGTTAGATTGCCATTAGACCCTGTTCCTCCAGAAAATTTTGAAAATATTGAAACATATCCTCAGAATGCATTGATAGTGTCATATTTTGATGAATTACCTCCAATTCAAGGACCTGTGTGGGGAGTTTTCCCTGATTATAACATTTGGAATAATATGGCCCCTCCGAGAGGGCATAATATCGTGCCAAATCCTACCAATATTACATACGAGGTAAGGAACTTAAAAGGAAGATTAGCTGCTATTGCATACAGAGAACATGGAAACGAACCGTTTAATTATGTAGTTTTTAGTTATGACGAAAGAGGCAGAATTGAAGCATTGCTGAAATTTACAGAGAAACTTGGATTTGATGCAATCTATTATGAATATAATTCTATGAACATGGTTATCTCAGCTCGAGTTGCAGGTCCTTCAAAACAATACACTACATGGTATGCATACGATAAATACGGAAGAATGGATACTGTTTACGTTAGCCAACCCGAAAATAAAGGCCTTAGAAATGATGGAACATTTTGGCTACCTTCTTATTCTTATCCAGATCCTCAAGCACGTCCATCAGATTATGCTGCCGTTTACGATTATCGGTTTGATGACTTACTGGAGAAGAAATATGTTAACATAATAAATGGAATGGCATTAGAGATAGAATACTCTTATAACGATAGAAAATTGCTTAAGGAAATTGTGGCAGATATAGATGATATTGAAATTTTCAAAGAAGATTTATTATATGATCCAAGTGGAATGAATCAAATAGTTCAATCTAATTCTAAACATCATAATGAATCTATAATGGAAATAGAATATACATATGATTTATTAGGTCAGCTCATTTATAGTAAAAATAATCTTTACCAAAGAGAAGATATTTTTAATTATGATAGGGTTGGTAATAGAGTAAGCTCTTATTTGAAAAATAATATTAGTTATGATTATTATTATCAATTAGATAACTCTCCCAATACATTAACAAGCTTCACTGGACAATATGATTCTGATAATACTGTGAAAAATAAAATTGAATATGGTTATTATTTGAATGGTTCTTTAAAAGAAAGATTCGATATTTCGTTTAATAATGGCAATTATGATTATAAATATGAAAATTTTGAATACAATTCCAGAGGTCTTCTCAATAAATACTTTTTCAATAAGTATAGTGTTGAAAGTCCGGAATGTGAATTTATCTATCCATATGATTTAAGGCATGAATGGATATATAAATACAATCCTTTCAGCGAAAGAGAATCAAAAAGAATGAATTTCTCGCCTTCAGGTGATTCTGAAGGGAATATGTATCCATGGGTCTATTACCTGCTTGGAGCTAATAAAGAGCAGTATGCTGTTTATCACGGAATACAGTTATCTGATCCTGTTATTTTAGACATAAATAATGTACCACATCCCAATAATGCCCTGCCCTCTCGAGTTTACTTCTACCCGGCAGAATACAACACTTATGGCATAGGTTCGTCGCCATTAATAACTTATAAATATGATGAGGATGCTGGTATGTGGCTCAAACACTATAAAATACACGACCATCTCGGCAATATCAGATCAGTCATAAAAGATGTTGGTGCAGGAAGTTACGAAATAACAAGCCAATACGACT